>CAZCYK010000058.1:0-3998 GCA_964502975.1 uncultured Gammaproteobacteria bacterium
CCATCGGCTTTTGTAAAATGTCACTAATTTCTTGATAATCTTTGTCTTCAAAAAATTTTAAAACCAAGACTTCTTTATAAATTGGTTTTAATTTTTCGATTACTGTTTTGACATATTCGTTAAAATATTTGATTATTGTTTCTTTTTCAATATCAGTATCGGCCACCAACCAATCGACAAATTCGTCATCATTTTCAACATCAATTTTGACTGATTGTTTGTTTTTCTTCATAAAATTTATGGCTTGGTTGTGAACTATCCGATACATCCAGCTACTAAATTTTAGTTTGCAGTCACAGTCATTTAAGTGTTGGTAGGCACTAATAAATGAATCTTGGACAATGTCATCAATATCCTCATCTGGCAAATAAGTAAATCTCTTGACATAATTTGCCAACTTTTCTTCATATCGCTTCATCAAACAATAAAAATATTGGCTGTCATTCAAAGACAGCGCTACCAACTGATTATCATCAAATTTTTGACATTTTTCAGCAATCATTATTTATATCTAGTATTTATACAGTTAAACAGCCCTTTTTCTTTCATAAGCCTTCATCAAACACATCCCTTCGACTAGTTCTAAATTGTGCTTTTTGGCCAGCGCTTTAGTTTCAGTATCAAAAAATCCTTCTTGTAACCACACAACTGGTTTCTGACCAGAATTGATAATCTCAGCAACTATTGGTAAAACCTCACTTTCTTTTCTAAAAATATCAACAATATCAACCTTAAAATCTTTTGGGATTTCACTTAAATTTTTGTAAGATTTTAATCCAAACACACTTTCAACATTCGGATTGACTGGAATAATAATTAGCCCCAACTCCATCAAATACTTGGCCACTTGATTACTTGGCCGTTCTGGTTTGTCCGACAACCCCACTACTGCTATTGTCTTTGGAGGTCTTAGCAACTCATTAATATCAATCATTCTCTTTATTATATCCAAAAATTAATATCTTGACGGCAATTTATCAATGTTATAATTACCACGGTTTATTATTTTTGATAAAAAATTATAAATGGCTATTGAATATCGGAAAAATAGTTATGCAATTGGCGGATTATTTATGGGGGATGAAGGTAAAGGAAAATTGTCTGATCACTATGCCAACCAAGCTCATCAAGAAGGGAAAGATGTAATCGTTTATCGGGTTAATGGGGGAGCCAATGCTGGTCACACCTTACAGTTTGGCGAGAAAAGAATCCCACTTCATCAAATTCCTTGTGGTGCTTTTATTGAAGGTGCTCGAGTTGTCTTAGGTGGCGGCATGGTAATTCATCCAGATGATTTATTGACAGAAATAAATATGGTTAAAGAAGCCTCGGACAACAAACCTCGTTCAACTATCAAAATCGACAACATGGCCGCCTTGGCACTTGATACTCATCGAGCTTATGAAGATGTTCTCAAAAAAGAAAAAGATTCTGGTAGTAGTGGTGGTACCGGTCGAGGAATCGCTCCTGCTTACGCTGATATAATCAACCGCAGAGAAGTTCGTATGAGAGATATCATCGCTGGTAACTGGGACAAAATCACTCAACATTATCAGTTTTATTCGAGGCAAATTAACGGACTTGGATTTGATATGGCATCAATGAAAGTTGCTTATTTAAATGATCAAAACGACACCCGACCAGTTGGCAATTTATCTGAATTTATCGATCGTTTAAAAAATGCCCGAGAAAAATTATTACCCTTAACCTCTGATGTTTATGAATTTATAAAAGATTCGTGGGCCGACACTAATACTAGTTTTATTTTTGAAATGGCTCAAGCTATTGGTCTTGATTATCGCTATGGTATCAGGCCTGATGTTACTGGTTCAGATACTACTTTTGCTTCCATCACCGCTTCTACTCAAGGCTTAGTTGATTACCAAGAAATCGAGCATCGAATCTCCACTCTTAAGGCGACCTATTCGTCTAGTGTAGGAAGTCGTAAACTTCCAACTTTTATGGAACCAAGTCTTGCCGCTACAATAAGAAAAGACGCCAAAGAATACGGAGCCACCACTAAAAGAGAACGAGATATTGCTTATATCGACTTTCCCGCCTTAAAGTTTTTTCAAAAAGTTGGTGGTGGTAATGAAATTGGACTTACTCATATAGATATTGTCTATCCAGACACTCCAATAAAAATTTGTACTGATTATCAAATCAATGGTAAATCAGCTCCTTATCGGCCATTTCAAGAATGGATTAGCCAGGTAACCCCAGTATATGAAGAACTTCCAACTTGGGACGGAAAAAGAGTAAATATAGCCAAAACTTTTGGAGAATTACCCCAAGAAGCTAAAAATTTTGTCCACCGAATTGAAACAGAGTTACGCTGTCCGGTCACAATTATCGGTAATGGTCCTCGTCGGGAACAAATTATCGAAAATAGGGCAGTCTAAATGTTCTATAATTATTTTATGAAAAGTAAAAAAACATTTTTTTTTGCCAAGTTTTTAATGGTCGGATTTTTATTAAACGTTATTTTTTCACCAAAAGTTTTTGCTGCTAGCTACGAAGTTTCCAATTTTGATGCCCAGATTACTCTAAATCAAGATTTAAGTCTGACTATCAAAGAAACCATCGATGCCAATTTTTTAGTTTTTAAACACGGAATTTATCGGGTTATTCCTTATATCTATAGCCACAACGGCAAAACTCTCAAATCCAAATTTAAAGTCTTAAGTATTACCAATGCCCAAGGTTTACCAGTCCAATTTACTATTGAAAATCTTAAACAAAGCAAAAGATTAAAAATTGGTGACCCCAATCTCACTATTACCGGCCCCCAAAAATATGTTATCGAATATCAAGTCGACGATGTGGTGCTGGACTATGGAGATGGCCCCGAAATTTATTGGAATGTCACTGGTACCGAATGGGATGGTGCCATCATTCAAAAAGCCAGCGCTTCAGTTTCCTCTCCTTTTGGAGAAATTACCAAAACTGAATGTTTTGGTTGCCAAAGTAGTTTTACCCCTACCCAGGCCATGTTTGATGGAGAAATGGGGTTGACTATTGTAGTTCAAATTAGCCCCACCAACAATCTAATTCCACCAAGCAAACTTGAAAAAGCTATTGACTCAATCATTGATAATTTTGGCTATTTACTGGCCATAATCCCAGTATCAGTTATGGCTTATCTGTGGTTTACCAAAGGCCGAGACAAAAAATATCTTGGCGAAAATGTTTTTTATGAGCCAGACATTAAAACTACAAAGTCTGTACCCTTGTTTCATCGGCCTCATCTACCATTAGTCTATGCCCCAATCGACAGTCTCACTCCCGCCGAAGTTGGTACTATCATTGACGAAAAAGTTGACACCAAAGATATAGTCGCCGAAATTGTCGAATTGGCACGGCTAAAATTTTTGTCCATAAAAAAAGTTGAAACTAAGGGTTTTTTGGGTACCAAAAAAGTTGATTATCAACTAACCAAATTAGACAAATCGACCGAAAAACTAAATAAATTTCAGTCAACCTTACTGTCCAAAATTTTTAATACCAAGGACGATATTAAAATTTCTGAACTTAAAAACCATTTTTATAAACACCTCCCCGATCTAAAAGAAAAATTATATGATCAGCTAGATTCTAAAAAACTGACCGCAGGAAATATCGACAAAGTTCGAGGCAAATGGATTGTTTTGGCCGTTTTGTTAAATATGTTGACTATTTTTATCATTATTTGGTTTGCGACAAATCGCTCGTACAATTTTGGTCCCATGACCATTGCCTTTGTTGGTTTTATCCCAAGTTTTATTTTTGCCTACAATATGCCTCACAAAACCGCACTTGGCTACAATCTCCATCGCCAAGCTGTTGGTCTTAAATATTATCTATCCAAAGGTAAATGGCGAGAGGAAGTCATGGAGAAAAATTTATTTTTGGAAGAAATGTTACCCCTGGCAATTACTTTGGGGGTCGTTGATAAACTTGCCAAAGATATGAAAGATCTAGGAGTTGAGCCTCCCTCTTATATGCAAGGAATAGCTATT
>CAZCYK010000059.1:0-3901 GCA_964502975.1 uncultured Gammaproteobacteria bacterium
TCATCCATATTATGCCCCTATGTACAATCGCCCCCAAGTCTACAAAAATTTTGGATTAGACGAATATATTAGTATGGACAAAATGGACGATGTTGAATATGCTGGGCTTTTTATTTCTGATAAAACATTTGTCAAAGAAATTCTTAAACAATATAATTCAACCACCAAGCCCCAATTTATCTTTGCCCTGTCAATGCAAAACCATTTCCCTTTTGAAAAGGATAATTTTGGCAAGTCTTCAATCAATATCAATAGCTCTCTTTCTTCCGACAATCAAGATATTCTCCAAACTTACACCGAAGGGATAAATCTTTCTGATGATTCTTATCAGAATTTGAAAAATGAATTGTCCAAAAGCGACACGCCAACCATAGTGATTCTTTTTGGTGATCACCTACCTCTTCTAAACCCAGGCTTTCAACTTTATGATGAGGCTGGATATAGTTCTTCTGACCAAATAAAAATGCGCTCTACTCCAATCACTATCTGGTCAAATTTTGGCTCAAAACTTGATATTGAAAAATCTTATTTAAGCCCAACATTTTTGGGATTAGAAATTCTTAAAATTGCCAAGATTACTCCAAAACACCAATTTGCTTTTCTTGAATCAATCAACCAGACCGACACTGTCCTTCAAACCAATATTCCACCAAAATTCACCTCAAAACAAATTAATGACTATAGTCTAGTTCAATACGATTTAATTTTTGGCAAACAATTTAGTCTTAAGTAATTGACTATGTTTAGTTATCCTGTACGTTTTTGTACCATATAAACATACACAGGATCTATACAAACTCTTGACATGAAATATTAGTTATTGTAACCTGATAGTGTAATATATTTACATATAGGGGTCATATGAGCTTTATAAAAAATCTTATTAAATCAAAAAATGATAGTCAAACAGTCTTTAGATTTTCTGATTTGAGTCAGATAGTAGAAGGATATACTGGATCAAAATTAAGATCAGCTTTAAAATATGCCTTAGTCAAAGGTGATATTTTTAGAATTTCTCAAGGAATTTATTCCTTATCAGAAGATTATTCTCGTTTGGAATTCGCTAACAAATACAGAAGTCCATCCTACATCAGTTTATATTCTGTCCTGCAAAAAGAAGGGGTCGTATTTCAGCCATATTCCACAATTTATATTGTTTCAAACAGATCTCAAGAAATTGAGATAGATGGACAAAAATATATTTATCGTAAGATTAAAGACGATATTTTATTAAATTCTCTTGGTGTTAAAAACGAAAAAGGTATCCAGATAGCAAATATTGAGAGAGCAATTTGTGATAAGTTATATTTAGATGGAGATGAATATTTTGATAATTTGAGAAATGTCGACTGGAATTTAATGACAGAAATAAATACAAAAGTTTATAGAAAAAATAAATTGATTTTAAATTTTATAAATAAAAACAATAAATGAAAGCACTTGATATTACTATCCATAAAACAAATTTAACCAATATTTTGATTGATATTTTTAAAAATAGTTTCATTGGGCCATTATTGGGTTTTAAAGGTGGAACAGCGGCTTTACTTTTTTATAATTTACCCAGATTTTCAGTCGATTTGGATTTTGATTTGATTGTTGACTTTAAAAAAGATTCACCTGAATTAAAAGAATTTATTGACAAGATGTCCTCTGTATTATCTGCCAAGTTTGAGATAAAAGATCAAAGTACGAAATACAACACTTTATTTTGGTTAGTAAGTTATGGTAGTGGTTTATCAAATATAAAAGTAGAAGTTTCAACTAGAGGTAATCCTTATAATCACTATAATTTAGTACCATTTTACGGAACAACAATTAGAGTCATTGATTTAAAAGATATGATAGCCCACAAATTAGTAGCGGTAACAGAGAGAGGAGCTCTGGCTAGCAGAGATCTATTCGATATTCATTATTTTTTAGGATTACCCCAAGCTTCACAAATTAATTACCAAATAATAAAACACCGAACTGGGAAAAACCCAAAAGAATTTTATCTATCTTTGTTGAAATATTTAGATAAAATAAATTCAAAATCAATATTGTCTGGCTTAGGTGAAGTATTAACTGATTCTCAAAAAGATTGGGCTAAGGCAAAATTAATTATAGAAATTAAGGGATTAATATTAAGACAAATAGATTTATTATAAATAATATCCTACTAAGTTTTACAATTTATGGCAGAAATTTCTAAACCTAAAAATTACCTCTGGCTGGATCTTCTCAAAGGATTTGCCATGATTGCTGTGGTTGTCGATCATTTATATTCCTATTACCAAAATTTAAATATCCAACATCACACTGGCTTTCATGTTTCTTTATTTATTCTGGTTGCTGGTTTTACCTCAGCTATTTCTATCCAAAATAGGGGAGGAGTGGTCAATTTTTCTTATATCCTCAAACGAATTTCAAAAATATTTGTACCCTACTTGGTTGCGACTTTAATTTATTGCATCTATTTTCAGTATTTTGACTTGGCAACAATTTTTAGAAAAATTTATACCTTCTCTGTTGCCGGACCACTATATTTTGTCTTCTTTTATATCCAACTAGTAGCCATTTCTTCTTTTATTTATAAACTGGTCAATCATCAAAAATCGAAGTTTTTCGATATTCCTTTGATTATTGTTTTTTTCTTGTTAGGCTTACTTTTTAATAAATATAAAATTATAGATTCTTTTTATGGCGGTAGCGGAGTCTTGTTTGGAGGTTCTTTTTTCTTTTTGTTTACTCTAGGATTTTTTATCAAAAAATACGAAAAAATATTTGAAAACAAAAAGTTTAATATTTCTCTTTTAATTTCTTCGATAATTTTGCTAACTATTTATGAAATACTTGGCTTTGTCTCCAAATCTTGGTCAAACCCGGCTAATGGTTGGCTTATTGGATACACTCTGATTATCTTCTCGCTTATTCTATCAACTTATCAACTATTTTTAACTCGATTTAATAAATTTTTGACACCAATCACAATTATTGGCAAAAATTCACTTTACATTTTTCTCTATCACACCCTGATTATCAATATCTTTTCTAAAATCTTGCTATTTGTTAATTACTACTTACTACTTATCTTCTTATCTATTTATCTCCCCATCCTCATTCCACACTTAACAAATCTCTTCAAACCTCAAAAAACCACTAATTAAATACTACTTATCTACTCAACTACTCATCTACTTATCTAATTCCCTCTTCCAATCGAAATATACCCAAACCCCAGCTTTTTCATTTCTTTTGGATCAAACACATTTCGACCATCGACCATATTGGGCTGTTTCATATTCTTTTTGATTTGTTTTAAATCAACTGTCTTAAATTCTGGCCATTCAGTCACCAGAATTAATCCATCACTATTTTTAACTGAACCTAGCAAGTTATCTTCATACACTACACTATCTCCCAACAATTTTTTACCCTCATTTTGAGCAATTGGATCAAACACTTTTACGTTTGCCCCTCTATCCAACAGTTGCCGAATTATTACCAAAGCTGGTGCTTCTCTAACATCATCTGTGTGAGGTTTGAATGCCAAACCCCAAATAGTAATGTTTTTACCTCGTAAATCTTGACCAACTAATTTTTGAATCTTAACTAAAAGCGAATGTTTTTGGGCATTGTTTGTTTCTTCCACTTCTTCAAGAATTCCAAATCGAACCCCACTTTCTTGTGATGTTTGAATCAAACCCTTCACATCTTTTGGAAAACAGCTACCCCCATAACCAACCCCAGCGTGCAAAAATGCCTTTGTCCCAATTCTTTTGTCAAGCATCATCCCTTGGGCTACTTTTTCCACATCAGCACCAAGCTTTTCACACAAATTGGCAATTGAATTTATAAAAGAAATTTCTGTTGCCAAAAAAGCATTTGATGCATATTTGATAAGCTCTGCTGTTTTTAT
>CAZCYK010000060.1:0-3745 GCA_964502975.1 uncultured Gammaproteobacteria bacterium
ACGCTCAACGGATTCAACTTTCCCCCTGGTCCAAACACTTCAAAGTGCAAATGAACTCCAGTCGAACGACCAGTTGAACCCATCACTCCCAACTTTTGTCCCTGACCAACTCTCTCCCCCGCTCTTACCGAAATCGTATTATTCAACATATGAGCATACAAAGTTCTATACCCATTTCCATGATCAATAATTACATAGTTTCCATAACCACCACCATTCCAACCTGCAGTTGTCACTGTCCCACCTTGAGAAGCCACAATATCAGGGTTTGATTTGTTGGCGATATCTACCGCCTGATGATACCAAGCATATCTTTGAGAGATATAACCAGCAGTTGGCCACATAAAATTCCCTTCTCCCACCACTCCCGGAATTGGAGCCACTGTTCTGGTGGCATACCTAGTGGTATCCACGATTATTTCCTTAGGCTTAACTCCATCCGGAATTATTAACTCTTGTCCCGCACTAAGCGCAAAAGTTTCATCATTAGCAAACACGTTAAACGGATAATCAATGATATTCTGAGCATCCACTTGGTGGCTTTTGGCCAAACTATAAATTGTTTCTCCTCTTTTTACTGTATGTCTTACTCCCGTCACTGGCAAAATTTTTAAAATCTGATTTACCTTGATAGCATCAACCGATTTTAGATTATTTTCCCACATAATCGTATCAATATTAACTCCAAACTTTAGGGCAATACTCGAAACAGTGTCCCCCTCTTGAACTCGATATTCAGTTGTTTCTCCTTTGGACAAATTTGATACCAAAGTAGTTGCACCACTCTGATTGGCGGCTGACAACAGATAATTACTTCCACTGTTTTCACTTCCCTCACTGTTTACCACCAAACTCTCCAAAGTTCCCGAAAACAAAATCACCACAAAAAACAAAAAAGCCATGCTCACATTAACAAAAGTCTGTGAGAATCTTCCTCTTTGTCGATACATCAATTTGGATAATATTACTTTAATCCACTCAACCCATCCCAAAGTCCCCTTTATTACTCTCAAAAAAAGTTTCCCCTCCAATTTCAAAAACTCTGAAATCAGCTTCAACTCTTCAGTTATTAATTCTTTTATATCAAACATTGTGTCTCTATTATACTAAAAGCTATTTACTAATTTCTAATGGTATTACTATTTACTACTTACTACTTACTAAATGCTATTTACTAATCACTTCTTATCTATTCAACTACTTATCTACTTATCTATTTATCTACTTCTCTACTCATCTATCTTTACTACTTGCTACTCACTAAAAGCTACCAGCTATTAGCTAAATAATTTACTTCTTGTTTTTTATTATCAAAGCATTATAATCATAATATATGAATAACACTGTCATCCAAATCCCTATTACCAAAGAACTTCGCCAAAAATCCGAAACCGCTGCCAATAGCGCCGGGTTTTCCTCTCTTCAGGAAGTAATCCGTCTTTTTCTTCACCAATTTAGTCAACAAAAGATTACTCTTTCTTTTGATACTCCCAAAATCAAATTATCACCTAAGAGTGAACAACGATACCTAAAAATTATTTCTGATTATCAAAATAATAAAAACATAGTTTCAACCAATTCTGTTGATGATTTCTTTGCTAAAATTAATCAATGATTCAAATTGATTATCATCAAAAATTCCTCAAATCTTACGTTAAAAGAATTAAACCAAACCAAAAATTAGATTTTGTTTTCAGAAAAAGAGTTCAACAATTTTGTCTAGATCCTCATTGCCCTCAATTACACAACCATCAACTAACTGGAAAATTAAAAAATCTATATTCTTTTTCTATTAATGGTGATATTCGACTAATCTATCAATGGATAAACAACGACACTGTCCTTTTTCTCGACATCGGTTCTCACAATCAAGTCTATTAATTTTCACAAAAATTTAGAAATTAGAAATTTTTAGTCTTATTCTAAAATCCAGAATCTCAAAGTGTATTACTAATCACTTCTTATCTATTTATCTACTTCTCTACTCACTAAACGCTAAAAGCTATTTACTACTTATCTACTAAACTAATCAGCTAACTTACTTTTTCCCTATTTTTCCCAAAAAATCTGCATTATTTTTCGTCTTACTCATTTGAGAAATTATCATTTCAGTTGCGTTATTATTTTCTCCCACAGCATCAAACATCCGTCTAATCGAAATTACTTTATTCAATGTGGCTGAGTCCAAAATCAACTCTTCTTTTCTAGTCCCCGATCTTAAAATATCAAAAGCCGGATAAATTCTTCTTTCTGCCAAATTTCTCTCAAGTCTCAATTCCATATTTCCTGTTCCTTTAAATTCCTCAAAAATAAGTTCATCCATTTTTGATCCAGTTTCCACCAATGCTGTTCCAATGATTGTTAGAGATCCCCCATTTTCGATTTTTCTAGCTGCTCCAAAAAATTTCTTGGAAGGATACAAGGCGGCTGGGTCAAAACCACCTGACAAGGTTCTTCCGCTTGTTGGTATTGCCAAATTGTAAGCTCTTGCCAGTCTAGTAATTGAGTCAAACACCACCACTACATCCTTTCCCAATTCTACCAACCGTTTAGCTCTCTCCATTCCAATTTCTGCCGCTCTAGTCTGATCTTCTGGTTTTTGATCAAAACTCGAAGCAATTACCTCCCCTTTGATAAATCTTTGCATATCGGTTACCTCTTCTGGTCTTTCCCCCACCAAGATCGCCATCAAATGGGCTTCCGGGTAATTTATAGCTACCCCTGCCGCAATCTCTTTTAAAAGCGTTGTTTTACCAGCTTTTGGTGGTGACACCACCATTCCTCTTTGACCAAACCCAACTGGACAAAATAAATCCAAAATTCTAGTTGACAAAATCTCGGCATCAGTTTCCAATTTCATCAATTTTTCCGGATAAATCGGCACTAAATCTTTAAATTCTGGCCGTCTCATGGCTGAATTCAAATCACCATTATTAACTTTATCAATTCTAGTTATTGCCCAATATTTTTCATTTTCTTTGGGCATTTTGGCCGCTCCGGCAATCAAGTCCCCCGCCCTAAGTCCATATCGTCTAATTTGCATTGACGGGATATAAGCATCTTTTCCATTTGGCAAAAATTTTGGTCGTACAAATCCACTCCCATCTTGCATAATTTCCAAAATCCCCGAAATTGCTTCCACCACCATATTGTTTACTGGTAGAGTGTAATGAACTTGTGGTCGAACTGGTTGTTGTGGTTGCATTGGTCCTTGCCCTGTCGTAGCTCTTGGCGAAGTCGGGTTTGGGGGTTGATATTGAGGTGTCGGTGCCACTTTTTGTGGTTCAACAGGATTAGAAACGGGTTTAACAAAGCTCACTGAATTATTATCTTTAGTCTCTGTCTTAATTGTATTTTGTTTCTCCCCTTCATCAAGGGGAGATGTCTCGACCTTAGTCGAGACAGAGGGATTTTGTTCTTCTTCAACTGAGTCATCCTTAACTAACTCATCCTGAGCCTGTCGAAGGACCTCCGACTTAACTTCATCAGCTTCAATTTCTAAAATTTTATCTTTTTCAATTTCAATTTTAGGAAGTTTTACTTCGTCTTTAACTTGAGTCTTAGAAACCGCAACCGGTTTAGCACTAGGGATTTTTTTTGGCATTTTTCTATTTTGAGAAATATATAATCAGTTTATTACATTAAAAATAATACAAATGTTCGGCACATAGCCTAAAAAACGGGAAACCTTTTGGAAATCAAGATAATTGTAACTAGTATATTTTAATTTGTCAACTAATTGTAC
>CAZCYK010000061.1:0-3689 GCA_964502975.1 uncultured Gammaproteobacteria bacterium
AAAAAGATCTTATCGAATCAGTGTCTCAAAAAGCTAAGCTTAGTAAAAAAGCTGCCAAACAAGCAGTTGAAACTTTCCTCAGCGAAATTATGAAAACCCTCGCCAACGGCGAAACTGTTAAATTATCTGGATTTGGAACATTCAAAACAAAAATGTTCAAAGCCAAAACAATTAAAGCAATCAACTCAAAAGAATCCAAGAAAATTGTTGCCCGAAGAATGCCTCGCTACATTCCTGGTACCAAGATAAAAAAGATGGTCAAGTAAGCCAAGCTTACGCAGATTCCGGTCGAACGAAAGTGAACATCGGAATGAAATAATTTCTCTTTTGAAATTTTCTAAAGCTCTCCGGTATTTAGGAGAGCTTTTTGTTGGTACAATACACCATGAGAGATATAAAAAATTTTGAAGCAAAAATTATAGAAGGAATAAAAAAATATGTTGGTAAGAAAAACGTATTTATCGGTATTTCTGGAGGTATTGATTCTGCTCTAGTGGCTTTTCTTTGCGTCAAAGCTTTAGGGTCAAAACGAGTGTTTGGACTTCTAATGCCCTATGGTCGTCAAACAGATATTCTTGATTCATTTTCAGTCGTTAAGCAACTTAATATCAAGTATTACCAAAAAGACATTAAACCGATTGTTGATAAATACAAGATTTCTCCCAACAAATATGTTTTGGCCAACCTTATGTCTCGTACCAGAATGGCAATTCTCTATGCCTATGCCAATCACAAAGATGGTTTAGTCGTTGGTACCACTAATAAATCAGAACTGGCTGTTGGTTATTTTACAAAATTTGGTGACGGTGGTTGCGATTTAGAACCAATAGCCGAGCTTTATAAATCCGAAGTTTATGAAATGTCAAAAAATTTGAATGTCCCCAAAACTATTATTGACAAAAAACCCACTGCTGGGCTCTGGCCAGATCAAACCGACGAAGGTGAATTTGGTTTTAGTTATAGCGAGTTGGATAAATTTTTACAAGGTGGTCATATCAATCCAGAAATTGAAGTGAAAATCCAAGAGCTTATAAAAAATTCTGAACACAAACGCCATCTTCCTCCAACTATTTCAGTTGAATAAATGAAAACTAATAAAGAATTTGGTTTAATTATCGGCCGTTTTCAACCACCTTGCTTTCACCATTTACAATTTATTGATCAAGTAATTCATTCTGGAATTAAGAAATTACTCATCGGTGTTGGTGATGCTAAAGTTATTGATGACAGAAACTTTCTAACTGCCAAACAAATAAAAACTCTTTTAATCCCTAATTTAGACTTACTAAATTTCCCTTACGAAATTAAAATAATTCCTGATATTAACAATCCTCCCAAATACGCCGATCATGTCAAGACATTTTTTACTCAGATTAACTCTTCTAACACTTGTCTTTTTACTGATAATGAATACCTTTATGATTGTTTCATAAATTACGGCCATAATTTTCAATTAATTAAACCAAAAATTCTTCCTACTCGCGCCACCGACATCCGTCAACTTATTTTTGAAAGTAACCCTAAGTGGAAAAATTTAGTTCCAACTAATGTGGTTGATTTTATTACCAATAATAAGCCCAAATTTTGGTAAAATAGACTCATGAAATTATCTATCGGAATTGTTGGCTTACCGAACGTTGGCAAGTCAACTTTATTCAACGCTCTTCTTGGTAAACAAGTGGCAGATGCTAGTAATTATCCTTTTTGTACAATAGATCCAAATGTTGGTGTGGTTGAAGTACCAGATGAAAAATTGCCCATTTTAGCCGATATTGTCAAAACGACTAAAATTGTCCCGGCTGCAGTCGAGTTTGTTGATATTGCTGGATTAGTTAAAGGTGCTTCCCAAGGAGAAGGTTTAGGTAATAAATTTTTAACCAACATTAGAGATTGCGATGCTATTTGTCACGTCATCAGAGCTTTTTCCGATTCAAATATTATTAAAGAAGGCTCCATCGACCCGCAAAATGATTTCGAAGTTATCTGTGCCGAATTAATTATTAAAGACCTAGAAACTATTGATAAATTTATAATAACCAACCAAAATAACCCCAAAGAAAAAACTAGTAAAAAATTTCTATTAGCCCAAAAACTAAAAAATGATTTAGAAAAAGGATCGTTGGCTGTCAATCTTCAGTTTGACGATGAAGAAAAAGAGTTAATAAAAGAATTTTTTTTACTTACTGCCAAGCCATATTTTATTGTTGCTAATGTAGATGAAAATACTTATTCAAACATTGAAAATTGGTCCCGCAGCGGCGGGATGAAAATTGAAAATTTAAACTCTGTCATTCCCGTTTGTGCCAAAATAGAATTTGAATTATCAGAATTGTCACTTGACGAACGAATTTCATATCTTCAAGAATTGGGGGTTAAACAGTCTGGGCTTGAACGAGTAATCAAAAAAGCTTATGAGACACTCGGACTTCAATCTTATTACACAGCAGGCATTAAAGAGGCCAGAGCATGGACAATTAAAAAGGGTTCAACCGCACCGCAAGCCGCTGGCGCAATTCACACTGATTTTGAGAGGGGGTTTATCATGGCTGAAATTGTTTCCTATGATGATTTTGTCAAACACAATGGTTGGCTTGGGGCAAAAGAATTAGGTCTACTTCGTCATGAAGGTAAAGATTATATTATGCACCCCGACGACATCGTCGAATTTAGATTCAATGTTTAATAAACTTCTGGTAATTTCAGGTCCGACAGCTACTGGAAAGACTGATTTAGCCGTTAAAATAGCCAAAAAATATAACGGTGAACTGGTTTCCGGTGATTCTTGTCAGATTTATAAAGGTATGGATATCGGTACCGGCAAAGATCAACCCCAAGACACCCCTATTCACTTAATTGATTTAGTTACTCCAGACAAAAAGTTTTCAGTAGCTGATTTTCAAAAAATCGGGTTAGAAACAATTAAAGAAATTCAATCACGTGGCAAATTACCAATTTTAGTTGGTTGTAGTGGTTTTTATATAGATTCACTAATTAATCCAAACTATAACACTTTTTCCATCAAACCCAATAAATTTTTACGTTTTATTTTTAAATATTTATCCCTAAACACTCTTCAAAAAATTTACAAATTTTTAGATAAAGACGGTTTTTCCAAACTAAATAATTCCGATATTAATAATCACTACCGCCTAACCAGAAAAATTGAGATTAAGATATTTAAAAAAGATACTAAATACTTAATACCAGATACTAAATACAATATATTACATGTCTCTCTCACTGCTCCATTGGATTTTTTATATCAGCGCATCGACACCCGAGTTAACAAACGAATGGAGATAGGTTTTCTTAACGAAATAAAAAATTTACTAAAAAAATATAAATGGTCTGATCCAGGGATGCAAATAGCTGCTTATCAATGTCTCAAACCCTATTTAATGAAGACTTCTCCCTTGTCTTCTTGTCTCCAATCCTGGTCTTATGCCGAACACAGCGATGCTCGTCGCCAAACCTGTTGGTTTAAAACCAAATCAAAAGCAAATTATTTTGATATTACTAAAAATAAATATGAAGAGAATATCTTTAAACAAGTGGATAAATGGTACAATAAAATATGAAAAATAAGAAAATTGAGATTTCCTATAAAAATATTATTTTTACTGTCTTATTTATATTAGGCTTAGTTATCCTTTGGCAAATTCGGACACTTATTGTTTTACTTTTTATCA
>CAZCYK010000062.1:0-3674 GCA_964502975.1 uncultured Gammaproteobacteria bacterium
AATCTATGGGTAATAAAGGCTGTGAAGCAAGAACAATTATTGGCTATGCTGATAAATTTGGGGTAATAAATTATTTCGAAGCAACAATAAAAGGTAAAATTGTCTCCCCTCGGGGAAATATTGGCTGGGGTTGGGATTTTATTTTCCAGCCAGAAGGATATGATAAAACTTTTGCGGAGATGACAATGGAAGAAAAAAATGAATTAAGTATGCGCCGAATAGCAATAGAAAAGTTGAGAAAATTTGTAGAAGAAAAATAAAAGACGCGGATGGGGGTTGCCCCGCAGCAGCGGGGTTGCAGACCGAATTCTATGGATCTGATATTATTTTAGTGTGTATTATGTTTATGTTTTGAAGAGTTATAAGGATAAAAAGATATATACTGGTTATTCTTCTGATTTGAAACGAAGGATTTTAGAACATAAGTCTGGATTAGTTAAATCAACTAGAAATAGATTACCGGTTAAACTGATATATTACGAAGCTTTTTTAAATGAAAAAGATGCTAGGAATAGAGAAAAATATCTAAAGTCTGGCGGAAAAGCTAAAATTAGTTTAAAATTACAAATTAAGAATTCTTTATTAGAAAATAATTGACGCGGTAGTCAAGCGGTTAGACAGCAGTCTGCAAAACTGCGTAGATGGGTTCAACTCCCATCCGCGTCTCAATTACCAAAAACCCTCCTGATTAAGGAGGGGTTAGTTGTTAAAAATATTCCCTATTTTGCAGGTTTGATTAGTAAACCTCCCCACTCGATTAAAGTGAAACCGTTTCTTGATGGAGCATTAAGTTTTTGAGGTTTAAGAGTAATTGGTTGATCTAAACCTTCAAATTCTAAAAATATTCTAATTTGAGTATCTGGTTTTGGACTAACATAAAGTGGAGCTAAATTATTCATATCTTGAGTAGTTAACCAAGTCAGACGAACATAAGGAGTGGTGGGTAATTTTGATTGCCAAAATTCCATAAAATCAGCTGATTCTTTTTGATTAAGACCAAGTTGAGAAAGTTGAGAATAGAGAGTGGAAACTAGATCTTTTTGACTAACGACAAATCCCCTGTCTTTGTAATCAGGATAAATACCATTACCAAGACCTTCCCAAAAAAGATAAGGATAACTTTGATTTTGGTAAATTAATTCCCCATCTGGTTTGGCAGTAACATCCCAACCTTGTTGAGGATATTCAGGTTCACTTTTGGTGATTTTAGCATCAACTTGGACATTAATTTTGGTTTCTTTTTCTGGGTAGAGATAAATGACTGGTTTGCCACATTCGGCTTGAATAGTATAATTTTGATTAACAAAAATAACCCAATCTCCTAATGAATTTTGATATAGAAAATGATTTTTATCATTAGCAAATTCATTTATATCTCCATACTTTGAGATGTACATATGATAGTCTTCATACATTTTTTTAATAAAATCAGTATTAATATCTTTAATTTGATAAAATGTTTTTTCATTGTAAGTACCAACAGTAACTATATTGTCTAATAAAGTAGAGTCATTTTTAATAATATTAATCTTTCCATTAGAGCCACATATATCATTAGAAGAGATATTAGATGTAAATTGATCTTTAACATTTAAATTATCTAACCATTGAATCTTAGTGGTTTTATCATCGTTAATAAAAGGAAAACTTGGATCATAAGAATAAAGAGTTCCATCTTTTAACCTTAAATAAAAATCTTGATAGTAGATATTTTTAAAATCATTTCTGGAAGAGTATTCTGCATATAAGTTACCAAATTCAGTGACACCAACCAGTTTAGGATTAGAAAGACTCTCAAAATTTCTGTTGGTAAAATAATTTTTGAATAAAGAAATATCATCAATGATGATTATTTCTGGAGGGTCAAAATCTTTGATGGTTAATTCAATAATACTTACTTCAGGCAAAAGATAATCTTTAATTTGATCGATATTATCGAAACTTAAAATCGATAATTTACCATCTGGTGATTTGACAAAACGATAAATATTATCTATTTCAGAATCCAAAATTATTGATGGTAAAAATAAGTTTATTAATTGAGAACCATCTCTAAAATTAGCGACAAGATAAGAAGTAATTTTACTAAAATAAATAGTGCTTACTTCGTCACTTTCGAAATCAGTCTTTTTATTAAAAACAACTGGTGGAGAAATTTTTTGAGGCTCATCAAGCCAAGTGATAGTACCAAAATAATTTTTTTGTGAACTATCGATTGTAGGGATTGGAGTTTCGGTTACTGTATCTGTGGATAAAGGGTTAGTTTTAATAATTTGGTAAAAATAGGCAGAAACACAAATAGAAGAAATTAATAAAAGAACTAAAACAATTAAAGCTATGATTAAAAATTTTCTAGAAGGTTTTTTTAAAAAATTAATTTTTGGTTGCGGTTCTATAGAGTCAATAGTATTTAATTCCATAAATAATATTAGCATCATTTATTTCAATTAATTTTTTTATTCTTTCTTCACCTCTCAGTAAATAAGTGGCCCCATTAATTATTTTAGTCGGAAATAAAGAATAAGCAGATTTGCCATCAGTAATAGTAATAGATAAAACTAGATTATCTGGCAATTTACCGGAATAGTTTAGGTCAATAAAATCAGTACCATAAAAAAAACGACTACCTAAAGAATTTAAACTTTTTTTGGCATCGATATTTTTGGCAATTAAATAAGTTTCAGTTTTGAGAGAATTATTTTTTTTAAAATTTTTTTGATAAGAACCAAAAATATGACTAGTAGTTTCAATATCTGGATCGTTGGTTATTTCACCAGAATTTGAGTGATAGAATAATTCCCAATTATGGGCATTTTTTAATTTAGAAAATTTGGCCAAAATATAAAGAGACTGAGGGCTATCAACTTCAAGTTTAGGAATTTCTCCTAAATTTTGGATTGATAAATCATAAATACTTTTTTGATCGTGGACATTAGCAAGAGCTGATGGCAAATAATGAGAAAAATCGACTGAGGCAATTAATAAACAGTCATAACCACAGATACTTTTTAATTCTTCAATTAATTTATCTAATTTAGATATGGAATAATTTTGACCGATTAATATGGGAAATACTTGTGAATTTGGCCAAACAGATTTAATATCAGGTAGTAGATTGTAAATGGCATGATCATTTTTAATGACATTATTTTGTAAAGACATAAATGGTTTTAGTTGAGATTCTAAATCGGAATTAAATTTGACGAGTCCATTAAATGAATTCCAATCACGATTTGAGTAATAAATTTCTTTTTGATTCTTAGAAAAATGATCCGGACCGATGATAATAATTTTTTTAGTATTGAGTCTTTTTTGAGCAATTTGTCGAAAATATTCTAATCGTTTTTGGGCGACAACGTTATGATGGGGAACAACAACGGCGACTGGTTGAAAATAAATTTTAAATAAAAAATAAAAACAAAATAAAACTAAATTTAAGAGACTTAATAAAAATATGATTTTAATTTTTGACACAATAAAGTTTAACAACAAAAAACCCTCCAATTAAGGAGGGTTTTAATAAATTTTTATCCTTCGACTTCACTCAGGATGATTTCATCACATCATACCGTCCATACCACCCATACCAGCTGGCATTGGAGGAGTTTTTGGTTCTGGAGCGTCGGTGATTAAAACATCAGTAGTTAAAATCATTTGACCAACAGAAACAGCGT
>CAZCYK010000063.1:0-3666 GCA_964502975.1 uncultured Gammaproteobacteria bacterium
TGTAAATTGTTATTTTCGAGAGTTAATTGTGATTGATAAATTTTTTGCTTATTTAAGGATTTTTCTTTGATATTTTTGACATTACCAATGGTGTATTTTTTTATAATTTTGAAAACACTGGTAAAAAATTTAACTACTTGGGCTAAGGTGGTATCAAATAAAATTACAAAACCTACTATAAATAAAAAGACGAAGATTAAGACACTAATGACTTGGCTATTGAAAGCTGTAGCAAGTTGAAGTGAAAGAAAACTCCCAATAACCCCTTGTTTAAATAGACTGATTAGGGCAACAAACATAATCAAAAAACCCAAAAATACATTAAGATCTTTTAGAGGGGTCTTGATTTTAGCAAACAAAAAAGCTGTCAAAAAAAGTAAAAAAGAAACCAGAATTGCTCCAAAACCAAAATATTTATCCAAAAATAAATTGATGGTAAGAGGGATCGGACCGGTCTGAAGAAATGAGAAAACTGAAACAACAGTTAAGATTAAAAAAAATATAAAAAAGATGGTTTGGATAGTTTCCTGTTTTAATCGCAAGCGAGGAATTATCTTTTTTTTCTTTCGACCACGTTTAGCCATAAATACAGTATATAGTATTTAGTATTTAGTATTAAGTATTAGATTATTTTATCTAAAGAATTTAGGGATAAAATTTCACTTTTTTCTTCGTTTCGATTTTTTGATTCTATACCACCTTTTTCTAGACTTCTTTTACTTATGACCAATCTTTTGGGAATACCAATTAGATCGGCGTCGGCAAATTTTGTGCCAGCAGTAACATCTAGTCTGTCATCATATAAAACTTCTATACTTTTATCTAATAATTTTTGATATAAATCCTCCGCTTGAGATTTGATTTTTTCATCGTGTAAATCAAGTCCAATTAGGTGTATTTGATAAGGAGCAATTGAAATGGGCCAAATAATTCCATTTTTGTCATGACAACACTCAACTATTGCCCCCATGGTTCGAGAAGGACCAAGCCCGTAGCAACCCATTTCCACAATTTTTTCTTGACCATTTTTGTCAGAATAATAAAAATTGAAAGCTTTTGAATATTTGCTTCTTAATTTAAAAATATTTCCAACCTCAATGGCTTTTACGGGTTTAAGTTTATCACTGTCACATTCAGGGCAAGTTTTTTGAATATCAATTATTTCTTTATTTATAGCTAACTTGCATTTTTCACAAAGATAAATAGTGTCTTCACCATTTTCACTTAAAGTTTGGAATTCATGGGAATATTGACTAAAACTGCCACCTGAGGCAAAAGTTAATACGGTTATATCACCAATGCCAAGCCGTTTGTAAATTTCAAAATAGGCAAGTTTTACTTTTTCGTAATAGCGATTTAAATCTTCTTCGTCAATATGGAAAGAATAAAGGTCTTTCATGTTGAATTCCCGTCCTCGTAACAATCCAGATTTAGCTCGAGCTTCATTTCGAAATTTGTTTTGGATTTGATAAACATAAAAAGGCAAATCACGGTATGAAAAAATATATTTTTGAGCCAGAGGTGTAACTACTTCTTCATGAGTTGGGTTGAGAACTAAATTGGTACCTCCTTGTCCTTTGAGATGAAAAAGAACATCCATGGTATGACGCCCAGTAGTGACCCAACTTTCTTCTTGAGTCATAGTAGGCATTAATATCTCTTGCCCACCAATTTTATCCATCTCTTCCCTAATAATATTTTGAATCTTAGTTAAAACCCTTAGTCCTAGGGGTAAATAGTTGTAGACACCAGAAATTTCTTTTTGAATAAATCCAGCTTGAGTAAGTAATTTAGCATTTATACTATCTGCATCAGCAGGAACAGATTTGGTGGTTTTTCCAAAAAGTTGTGAATATCTCATGGACCTATTATAACTTATTTTTATACCTCAATAACTAATGGCAAGACCATCGGTTGGCGGCCAGTTTTTTGGTAGATTAGTTCTTCAATATGCCCTTGAAGCTCTTCTCGAATAAAGTCAAAATTGGCGGGAGTACTGGTAACCTGATTGAATTTTTCACTAATATCTTGTTTTAAAAAGTTTATTAGATCGGTGTTTTCCTTCATAAATACAAAACCACGACTTAAAACTACTGGCTCTTTGTCTAGTTTTCCGCTTTCCTTGTTCACCAACAAAACTACTGAGAACATGCCATCTTGGGCAAGTAATTTACGATCGCGAAGAACCGTAGTGCCGACATCGCCAATTCCAAAACCATCTATCAAAATTTTTCTGATAGAAATATGAAATTTAGTATCAAAAGTTAAATTACTATAAAAAGTGGTTGTGGCATCAAAGTCAGGCATAATTACTTGGTCTTCGGTGTATCCAAGTTTTTTGGCCATACTTTGATAATTTTTTAGATGTCGATAGTTACCGCCAATAGGTAATAAATATTTTGGTTTAACTAAATTGATCAATAAAGCATGTTCTTTTTGATAACCATGTCCAGATACGTGGAGTTCTTCTTTCTCACCATAGATAACTTCAGCTCCCAATTTTGAAAGGACATCAATCATAGTGTAAATATTGGAAGTAGTCCCTGGGATATAATCTGGTGCAGAAAAAATTACTTTGTCTCCTGATTTAATTTTAATTCGGTGTTTTCCCATAACCATTTTGCTTAGAGCTGAGTCGGGTTGACCAGCAAAACCAGCGACTAAGAAAATTAATTTATTGTCGGGAAAGTTTTTAGATCTTTCTGGAGGGATAATGTCAGAATCAGTTAAAGTTAAGTATTTTAAGTCTTTGGCAATATTAATAGCCTTGTCAACTGAAAACCCAACAATAACAATTTTTCTACCTACACCTTTGGCATATTCAATAGCTTGAGACCAACGAACGATGTTACTAGAAATTGAAGTGACAAATACTCTACCTTTAGCTGAAGTAATTTCTTCTTTAAAATGTTGAGCAATTGAACTTTCTGAAGGGGAAAACCCTTCGTGGTCAGATCCTAAACTATCTGACATTAGAGCCAAAACTTTCTTTTCGCCAACTCGAGCAATATGAGCTAAATCAGCTCCTTTGCCGTCCAGCGGAAACATGTCGAATTTAAAATCGCTTCCATGGTAAAAAATACCAATTGGAGTAGTAATAGCAAAATGAAAAGTATCGGGGATAGAATGAGTGACTCTAATTGGGTCAACATTGAATACTCCTTTTTGAATGGCGACACTGTCTTCGTAGACGGTTAAATTGGCTCTGATATTTACTTCGGTCAGACGAGACTCGATAAAAGCAGCAGCTAGACGGGGAGCAAAAATAGGAATGTTTTTTCCTAAAATAGGTAAAATAAATCGGATTGCTCCGATATGGTCTTCGTGACCATGAGTGATAAATATACCTAATATACGGTCTTTTTTGTCTTCTAGATAATGGGTGTCAGGGATTTGAAGATCGACACCAAAAGCATCTTCTTCAGGAAATCCAACCCCACAATCAACAATAATAATTTGGCTTTTGGAGGTGTCCCCATTTGGAATAAATTCGTAAACGAACATATTTTGGGTGACGTCTCCAAAACCACCAAGTGAACTAATTCGGACTGAGTCCAGATTAGATTTAAACTCCCTCACTTGATTGGGAGCTTTTGTAAAATTTTGATTTTTAATCATAATATTTTTTTAATTTTTAAAATAGTGGACTTACCACTGTGGCAAAAA
>CAZCYK010000064.1:0-3658 GCA_964502975.1 uncultured Gammaproteobacteria bacterium
GGGCGGAGGGGGAATGTCGGTTGAACCGGGAAGTAGTACTGTCTATAAAAACCTGTCGGTGACTTTTGAATTGAAATAAGAAGATATTTGACGTTGATTGATGTAGTTTACAAGAGAGAGTTTTGGGGTCAAAATCGGGTATGGGTAAACTACGTTTGATTGCAGGCAGCGCCAGTCAGGAGTTGGCAGAAAAAGTTTCTAGTCTGATAAAAATACCAATGACTCCGATTGAGGATAAACGTTTTGCAAATGGGGAAATTTATATCAGAGTAAAAAGTAAAGTTAGGGGAGATGATGTTTTTGTTATTCAAAGTCTCGGAGGAAAAGTAAATGATAATTTGATGGAATTGCTTATATTAATAGACGCTTTAAAGAGATCGTCAGTAGGGCGAATTAACCTGATTTGTCCAATTCTTTGCTATTCAAGACAGGATAGAAAAATTGAGTCACGGGAGCCGATTACGGCCAAGCTTGTTGCAGACTTATTGTCAGTTGCAGGAGCAAACAGACTGGTGACGGTGGATTTACATGCGGATCAAATCCAAGGTTTTTACAATATACCAGTTGATCACTTTGTGGGTTATCCTTTGTTTGCTAAATATATAAAAAAACATTACTCCAAAAAAGATTTGGTGATAGTCTCTCCGGATATTGGTGGAGTCAAAAGAGCTAATAAATTAGCAGATTTACTGGGTCTAAAAATTGCCATTATTGACAAAGTAAGAAGGGAACATAATAATTCGGAAGTAATGCATATTGTGGGTGAAGTAAAGGGGAAAGTGGCGGTAATAATTGATGATATGATCGATACAGCAGGATCAATTACGAAGGCAGCTGAGGCAGTTAAGAATAATGGGGCGAAAGAAGTAATTATTTGTGGAACACATGCTCTGTTGTCGGGAGAAGCGATAAAAAATTTAAGTGAATGCTGTGCTTCAAAAATTATTTTGACTGATACGCTGCCAATTCCCGAAGATAAGAGGTTAAAAAAAATAGTAGTTATTTCGGTAGCGCCACTTTTAGCTAAAATTATTAAAAGAATTCATTTGGATAGATCACTGGGAGAACTGTTTAAGTGGGAAGATAAAAAAAGAGTGTTGTAAAATCACCGCAAATGAAAAATTTGATATAGAAGTGCTAGTTGAAAAAGGAAAGGCTCGGAGATATAAAGGTTTAAATGAGTGAAAAAGCGATGGAATATTTGAATAAATGCTTGGCTTTAGAAAAAAATTTTGAAATTCCTCCAAGATTGATATCATTAGAATTAGCCTCTCAATCAGTAAAAGAAGGTGTGGAGGTAGGGGCTGGGGATATAGCAGCAACAACGGCATTTCAATGCTATGCAAAAGGGGAAGCAGTTTTAAGACAAAGACCAGAAGAAAATGCCCAAAATGTTTTGGAGGCAACTTTGGAAGGAGGTCACCATACAACCCGACAGCATACTAATTATATGTGGCAGATGGTAGTTTCTCGGGATACGGTTCATGATTTTTTTCATAATTTTCCTTATTACAATACTAGCCAACAAAGTCAGCGATATGTCGAAGTGAAAAGTGGAAATTTTTTAGTTCCCAGTGGTTTGGATTTAAAACAAAGGGAGCTTTTTTTGAACTCGGCTCAATTTGCTAATAATAAATATTTTGAAATGCTACCACTATTGACTCCGGAAATTGAAATAAGAGTGAAGAAAATTTATCCTGAAAGTAGTTGGAATAATCCCCAGAGGGCAGAATTTTTGGATGAAAAGATTAAAAAACTGGCTCAAGAAATAGCGCGATATGTATTGCCGATAAATCAATTTACAACTCTTTATTACAGTTTGAATCAGTTGTCATTATTAAGATTATTTCGGGAGAGTAGTTTACTCAATGTTTCTGATGAGGCTAGATATATGGTGGGAAAGATGGTGGAGTCGTCGGCTAAACTTGATTCACAAGTTCTTAATGATCTTCCAGAACCAGTTGAAGCAAAAAGAGAGTATGGTCAAAACAGGGATTATCTAACTAAAAATAAAAAAGAATTTGATGAAATCCTTGAAGGAAAGAATTCTAAATTACTAATTTTTGATCCAAAAACTCGAGCGGTAGTGGCGATGAGTGTAAGAAATGTTATAGGAATTTCTAAAGAGGAAATGAGCGATGAAGAAGCTCTATCGAGGTTAATGGACCCAGTGAAAAACCCAATTTTGGCAGATGTTTTTGAAACAGGAATAAACGATCCGTTAACTCAATGTTTGAGACTAATTAATTTTGAAAATGCGGTTAAATTGTCACATGCGGGTGATTCTCAGCGACAAAGACATCGAACAATTCAGGCGGCAACACCACCAGTGGAAAGCCTTTTTGATGGAGAAGTGGATTGTTTTGAACCGATGATAGTGAGGGAAAACGGTGCATTGTCAAAATTTTATTGGGAGGTGGTAAAAAAGGAAGTTGCCAATGTAAATCGATGTTTGGAGGCAGGAATACCTCGAAGAGAAGCAGTGTCTTTGTTACCAAATAGTTATCAGATAAGATTGATAGAAAAAGGTGATGGCTTAGATTATTTACATAGGCGAAAATTGAGATTGTGTAATAATGCCCAAGAAGAAATATTTTTTATGGATTTAGAACAAAGTCGACAGAGCATTGAAGTTTTTCCAGAAATGGAAATGATGTTAATGGCGCCTTGTGCTTTGAGGAAAAAGATTGGTAAAAAACCTTATTGTCCTGAAGGAAAACGTTTTTGCGGACAAGCAATGTGGAATGTTGATATTAATGATTATTTTAGTCGGAGGATAATATAATGGAGAGGGGGAAATTGATAGTCTTTGAGGGGGTTGGGGGTTCTGGAAAGGGGACTCAAATAAATTTACTGAGAGATTATTTACTCATAAATAATAAGACTGTTTTGGTAACTAATGAGCATACCAGAGATACTGGAGTGGGGAATTTAATAGAAAATACAATTAAGAAAAAAAGTGAGGAAATGGATCCGACTGCACTCCAGGTTTTATTTGTAGCTGACAGAATAAATCATAGTCAAAGAGTAATTTTACCAGCTTTAAGTGAATACGATTTTGTGCTTGAAGACCGGTATGAGGGGTCAACAATTTCATATGCCCCACAAGAACAGAGAGATTATTTTTTAAATTTACACAAAACAGATAAAATTTTGACCCCAGATTTAGTCTTTATTTTGAATACTGATTTAGCAGAAGCAGCCAGGCGAATAGGTAAAAGAGGTGATGCTGATATTTTTGACACAACTGAAAAAATGAGGGTTTGTCTCGAGGGATACAAGTGGTATGAAAAACACTCAGGTCATGACTGTGTTTGGATTGATGGAAATGGGAATAAGGAAGAAGTATCAGAGAGAATCATAGAGGAAATTAAAATTAGAAAAATAATATGAGTGATAATGAAAAGATAAAAAGAGCGGGTTGTTTTGAAGGTGATGAAGATGATCCCAAGAGTTTATGTAAAGTATCGGAGTGCGACTTAGCGGATAAATGTATTTGGAAGAAAGAGATAGTACCAAGGCATTTAGGAGTAGATAATAATAGAACTGAAGCAATGGGACCACAAGTGAGATAAAATAGAGATATGGATAAAGTATTTGATTTAATAGAACAAGAGCAAAGATATCAAAATAGTACAATTAGATTAATTCCAAGTGA
>CAZCYK010000065.1:0-3626 GCA_964502975.1 uncultured Gammaproteobacteria bacterium
TCTTGATTATTTATTAAATTTTGTAGACAATAAGACACTATGAAAAACTATGATAACAAACAAGAAAAAACTTTAGTTATTGTTAAGCCAGACGGTGTTCAAAGAGGATTAATCGGCGAAGTCATAAAACGTTACGAACAATGCGGACTTAAATTAGTAGCATTAAAAATGCTTATTCCGACTAAAGCTAAGGCACTTGAACATTATTCTACTGATCCAGAGTGGGCTTTTAAAACTGGTACAAAGGCACTTGAAGCCGCTAAAGCTAGAAGTGAAGATCTCGGAACAGACGATCCTGTGATCTATGCTGAAAAAATTCGTGAAACATTAAAATCTTTTATGAGTTCTGGGCCAGTTGTTGTTATGATCTGGCAAGGTATGAATGCTGTCGGTATTGTTCGTAAAATTACTGGATCAACTGAACCGCTTTCTTCAGTGCCTGGTACTATTCGTGGTGACTATACAGTTGATTCATACTCCGCTGCTAATGTAGACAATCGCTCAGTCAGAAACATTATTCACTCTTCTGGATCAGTTGAAGAAGCAAAACTAGAAATTGATGTTTGGTTTGAAAAGAAAGAAATTTTAAACTATCGTTTAGTTTCAGAAGAAATTATCTACGATATCAACCTAGACGGAATTTTAGAATAAAAAAAAGCGGTCAACGAAACTAAAATGGTGAAACACCACTCTAATCGCGTTAACCGCTCACATTTAAAACTTCAATCTTTTTTTTTATTTTTTTTTGGGAAGATTTTATTTTTTAATTTATAGAGAAAATACAAGACTAGCATTATCAAGACAGTTACAACCACAAACTCCCAGGTTGAACACACCTCTGCTCTCTTATTAAGTATTTCCATCATTTTTTTTGCCTCCTTATTTTTCTAGATACCGACTAAATTCGTCTTTTTTTTGTCTATTATTTTCAATAATGAATAGCTCTACTCGTCAATATGGTATTTTTTACTCCTTTTTTCCTCTTTGTGTTCAGTTATTGCTAAATATACTAGCAACACTAGTGCTATTCCCAAGACACAACTAATCCTTAATAACGGCGACTGAGATGTACCAGCAAAAAATACTAAAACACTAGTCAAAAAGAGAACAAAGACTTCTCCTTTTCGTACAAACAAAAACATAATGACTCCTCCTTAATTCATTTTTTTAAATGTGCCAGTATATGTAAAAAGGTGACATCAAACGCTATGTTCAATTTACCTTAAAATATCTCAAATATAACAAAAGTTATATTGTCCTATAATATCAATATTGATTAACTTTGTCAATTTATCATCAAAAATTCCACTAATATAGGGGATTAATTATATATGCGGACAGTGTGGGACGAACTTGGAACTTATTTGATAAACTCTCGCAATACTTCAAGTGTCATATCTTGATAATCTTTTGAAAAAATTGCCTCGCCCAATTCACTCATTTTTCCGAAATTTTGTTTGATTGTTTTACACTTATCAAAATAAATTTTATCTGGAGTAAACAAGAATAAATAAGTATCCGGCCAAAACCTATACACCTTTTTAGCCTGTTTTAAAATTTCAGCTTCATTTATGTGTTTACGATATTTAACTTCAATAAACCAAATTTTTGGTTTTTCAGAATTGTTTGAAACAAGAACAAAATCCGGAGAACTACTTAAAGCTAACTTAGTTTGTTTACTCTCAATGTATTTTCTATATTTTGCTAATTCGGGCATCGAGTATTCATAACCAAAAGGAATTACTACATAATCATGGTCTTTATCTTTTTTAACCATTCTTTCAAATATAAGTTCAGCAATTTTACCCTTTACAAAATTTCTTAAACTATTTTTTGGATCTTTTATCATAATAAAAATATACCATAAGCATAAAAAATCCCCCAAAATAGGGGATTAATTTACGTTGCGGACCGGATGGGATTCGAACCCACGATCTTCCGCGTGACAGGCGGATGTGCTAGACCGCTGCACCACCAGTCCTCGGTCTACTTGTGTTGTCATTGTATCAAAACAAATAATTTATAACAATAATTTGATACCAATTCTTTCAAAAATGCTATAATTATTTATTAAAAATTAATAAAATAAAAATGCTCTATATTCCAGTCATTCTCATCGTCTTAGCTTTAATTTTAATGAATTATTACAATAAATTTAGCCGTCTTAAAGTTCAGATAAAAGCCTCTATCCAAGAAATCGGCAATCAACTCAAACGTCAAGCAAATTTAATTCCCAATTTAGTCGATTCAGTCAAGGGTTTCATGAAGCATGAAAAAGGAATTTTTGAAGAATTGACCAGTGCCAGAAAAATGGTTGAAAGTGCTATTTCTAGCAATGATCCCAAAATGATTGACAAAGCTCAAGCTGGTATTGATAAAGCCCTAAGTTCTCTTCGAGTTGTCGTTGAAAGTAATCCCCAAATTCAATCATCGGGTTTAGTAAATAATCTCATGGATGAACTCCGAGATACTGCTGACAAATTAATGTATGCCCGCCGAACTCTAATCGACCTGACCGCTAGTTACAACACCATGCTAGTTACCGTCCCAAGTGCTTGGGTTGGTAGTATTTTTGGATTCACTCAAGAAAAAGGCTTATCTATGCCAGAAGACAATTCTCATAGTACGGTCACTACCGAAGAAGTGAAAGATCCTAAGGTTGACCTCTAAATTAGCCTATGAAAAATATCTACGACCAGATTAGTGAAAATAAAATAAGATCCGCTAGTATAATTGGTCTATTTATCGCTTTTTTCTTCACTGTTGGTTACTTGTTGTCAGTCTCATTTGATCTAGATTTTTCTTTTTTAGTCATAGCTATTGTTTTTTCTTTATTCTCATCTTTGACAGGATATTTTTACGGTGACCAAATAGTTTTGAAAATAAACCAAGCCCGTCCAGTTACTCGAGAAGAGTTTTTTAATTTTTATACCGTAGTGGAAAACTTAAGTATTGCCAACCAAACCCCTGTTCCAAAAATTTATGTCATCGACTCTGATGCTCCTAATGCCTTTGCCACTGGCCGTGATCCAAACAATGCTAGTGTTTGCGCTACCATTGGTCTATTACAAAAATTAAATCGCACCGAACTTGAAGGCGTAATTGCCCATGAATTGTCACATATAAAAAATTACGATATCCGACTAATGACTCTAGTGAGTGTTTTAGTAGGAAGTTTGTCAATTTTGATAAACACCGCCACTAGAACCAGTTTTTTGAGAAGGAACAACGACAATAACCGAAGTAGTGGAATTTTAACGTTAATTGGTTTTGTTTTAATTATTTTTTCTCCCCTTATAGCTCAAATAATTCAATTTGCTATTTCTCGAAGACGCGAATATTTTGCTGATGTTTCAGCCGTAAAACTAACTCGCCAACCTCAAGGTTTGATTGATGCTCTCACCAAAATATCATCCGATAATTCAAAATTGGAAACTGCATCTACAGCCACAGCATCACTTTACATCAACAACCCCTTCAAGGGCAACAAACTTGCCAGTATGTTTTCAACCCACCCCCCAATAGAAGATCGTATCAAAGCACTTCAACAAATGATTTAAAAACTAAATCGAAACTTTATAAACTTTATAACTTTTTACTTGATAAACTAAGTTATGTCTTTTGTT
>CAZCYK010000066.1:0-3520 GCA_964502975.1 uncultured Gammaproteobacteria bacterium
ACAAACTTAAAAAAATTAAACCAAGCTGATAAAAAGACTAAATACATTAATCCAGAAACAAAAATAAAAGTAGTTCCCAAGATATATAGCTTTTTCTTATCCTTCATATTTATCAACATGGTTATCAAAAATACCAATATCCACATAGCACAAGGGTTGAAGCCGTCTACAAAAGCAATTAGTATCGTCGCTATTGGTAGAGAAACACTTTTAAGATCAATTTTTTTTGAAAAGATATTTAAATAAACTGGATTTGGCTTGTTTTCTTCTATTTCTTCGGTTCCCAATATTTTTTTTATTTTATTTTCGATTATTACTCCAGTAGTATCATCACCCCCATATCCCAAAACATATTCTTCATTTATTAATAACAGGGGAACCCCAGCCGTTTCTATTTTTAGATTACTGATTAATTCGCTAAAAATATTGGCATTTTTTTGATTGTAATAGATTTCGTATTCTTCAATTAAAATTTTTTCTTGGTATTTTAATTTTATTTCTTTCAAAAAATCTTTCTCAAGAGCACAATGAGGACAGCCTTCACCGTAAAATAGTTTTATTTCTACCTTATTATTTTCAGCTTTTACTGGGCTTAAAATAAATAACCCTAAAAATAATATTAGTCCTAAAGTTAAAAAAAATTTTTTCATTTTATAAATCTTTATATTTCTCCACCGTTTCTATTAATTTTTTCTTTTCAATTTCTCCATAATCTCTATAAATTTCTCCACCGTTTTTGTCAAGAAAAATAAAACAAGGATAATCCGTTATATTATATTTTTTAGTCAATTCAACTTCTTCATCAGCATCGTGATATTCAGTTTTCAACCACGGCAATTCAGACTCAATTTCTTTCCATCTTGGTTTCATTACTAAACAACCTGAACACCAAACTGCTCCAAATTTTAGTACTATCATTTTTCCTCCTTATTTAATTATGAATATATATAAATTATCATCAAAACACCTATCTCGTCTAGTGGCAATCAATAATTATTCTACTTTTTTGGGTGGTAATGTTGTTTCAGAATTTTGGGTTTTAATTGGTGGTACTGGTGGCAGAACTGAAGTTCCTGGTTGGTAGGGTGATGATGATAAATTAGCATTCGGAGTTGCTTGTGTAGAACGGTTAAATGCCTCCTGTACAATTGCCATTCCGATTGGCCCAAGTAAATACATAGCTAGAAGTGTTAAAAATAAATTTAATTCTTTCTTTGACACATTTTCTACCCCTTCAGCGTACTTCCATAACCACCAAAAATTACCAATTATTGGAATTAACCAAATCCAGGCAGTTGGAATTTTCTCACCTAGTTTATTCATTTCACCCTTTGTCTTAACCAGCCAATACCAACTATAAATCCCCCCTGTTAAAATACTTAACAAAAACACCAACAACGGATTTCTGTTTTTCTTTAACTAAATAATATACTAGCCTGTAAAGTTAATCAATTTTTATTGTTTATAAAGTATCCCAATTGGGGCTATTCCACCCATAAATTCAGACCCAGCCATTACATCTTTTCCTTCAACTACAATTTTACTAAAGACTAAAGTGTCTCCAGAAATTTCAAAAACATAATAACCACTCTCTTTATTTTCGCCAAATATTTTTATACTATTACCTTCTTGACTCCAATTTCTAGGTAAGCCATCTTCACCATTTTCTTCATCTTCTTCTTCATTCTCTTGATCTTTACTGTTTAAAGTCGCACTACCATCCTTATTTAAAGTTATTTCAAAATCATTAGATCTTTTTTTTCCATCTCCTCCCGAAACATTTACCAATACTCCCTTCCAGTGAGTTCCATCAAGGTCACTATTATTAGTTGCTAGTTTTTGTTTTGAATCATCTTGTTTTTCTTCACTAATTTTTGTAATTTCATTTAAATTTAAAGCTGTTTCTATTTCAGTCTTTGTATCGATTTGAGAATTAATATTATTTTCACTTACCCATTTATCAATTTCACTTGGGTCAATTTTTGACACATAAACTGGTGTTTTATACTTTTTTATATTTTCAAACTTATTATTAAGTTCAATTTTTACTTCTGGGATTTCAATTCCAATTATTTTACCGTCTTGCACTCCACTATTAATTTGTTCAGCCGTAAAAGTAATAGCATTCAATTTTTCAATTCCTTTAGTTAGATTTCCTGGCATAGTACTGATCGTTAATACCCCCGCTAACGGTTCTGTTATTTTTCGAGCATCATTGGCAATTGCTGAAATTTTATTATGATTACCTAAAGCAATAGTTGCCGCATCACTACCTACCTCAAGTGTCAAATCGGCCCCACTAACTACTACCGCCACCTTGGCCAGTGTAGACCCGGTCATCAAAGCCGCGCTTCCACCAGTCAATACTGTCGTCCCCACAAAACCAGCTACCTTACAACCATCTTTAATCACTATTGCACTCGTTTCTAGTTTTTGTAAAGTATCACCAGCATTATTCCAAGCATCAGCTGTCACTTGATCTTGGTCTTGATTCAAAATCAACTGAGCTCTTTTGGCATCGACCCCTAAATATTTGGCCAAAGTAGCTATTTTTTTACCGGCTGGTGCTTTATCAAAAACATTAGAAATTTCGTTTCGATCATAAGCATAAATTGGTTTATTTAGTTGTAAACTAATTTCTTGAGAGGGAAGAGTCTCGGCTATTTTTTCAAGTTGTATCGCTTCGTTTTCTAGTTTTTGCCAATCATTAATTATTTTTGACATCTCTTCTTTCCATTTATCGTAAGAGCCAAAATCCTTAGCGTTTATCAATACATTATCAGTTTGATATCGCAACGCTAAATACTTAGTCGAAATTTCTAGAGTTTGATTCAAAACAACCTGTTCTTTATTATCGTTTCCATTTTTTGATGATAAAAAGAAAAATACTCCACCTCCTAAAATTAATAACACCCCAACAATTATTAAAACTTTTTTCATAAAAATTATTTTTTAAACAATAAATAAATTTAAATTAATTGGAGTATAACATTGATATTTGTAATAGATGATAAACTCAAAAATTTAAAAACTATTTATTATTATCATTTATACTATCCAAAAACTTTTCTACCACCAGTGCACTAACTTTTGCGGCATTTTTTGAAAATTTTGCAAAATCTTGTCCAGCATTATCATTCCCATTGTCCGAGATAGATCTAACAATTCCATACTCAATCTGATTTACATAGCACACCTGACCTATCGCGCTACTTTCCATATCAAAGGCAATAGCCCTAAATTCTTTATTAATTCTTTCTATGTCTTCAGTACTAGAAATAAACTGATCTCCCGTAGCTATAGTCCCCATTTTATGTTTTATTTTTTCTTTATTTAAAACATCGTCTAATTTTTCTACGATATTTTTACTACAAGGTATATGAATTAAATTAATACCAGAGATCATCCCGACTGGGTCTCCTAATGGCGTTGTATCCATGTCGTGTTGGACAACTTTATCAGCTATGACTACATCACCAATATCAAGATCATTTATTCCTCCAGATATTCCTGTATTTAT
>CAZCYK010000067.1:0-3503 GCA_964502975.1 uncultured Gammaproteobacteria bacterium
CTGACATCCCAGGTTTTTCAGACCAGTGCCGTGACCATCTTGGCTACTTCGGCTTGGAAGTGAGTTTATTATAGCAATATTTTTTAACTTTATAACTTTCTACTTTAAATTTTATAAACTAATTTGTGCCAGGGGTGGGACTTGAACCCACATGTCTTTCGACACACCGTTCTGAGCGATGCTTGTATACCAATTTCAACACCCTGGCAAATATGCTTATATCTTATCAGAAAATGATAAAATTACCTCATGAACAAGGTTTATTTTGCCCAAAACATTGAAAAAATTATTGAAAATATTGATTATTCTAAATTAGGTCAAAAAGTTGCTATCAAAGTTCATTTCGGCGAAGCGGGTTGTACTACCTTCATGGGCCCAAAACTTATAAAAAAAGTCTATCAAAAAATCGAATCTTTGGGCAAAAAGGCCACTTTAATCGAATGCAATGTTTTGTATAAAGGATCCCGAACTAATACTAAAGACCATTTAAAAACTGCCAAAGACCATGGGTTTATTGACATGGATATCGATATTCTTGATGGAGAAAATGGGGAAAAATTTGTTGATATTAACAACTGTAAAATTGGAGCTGGAATAAAAAAATATGATTCTCTTGTTGTTATTAGTCATTTTAAAGGCCATGGAATGGCTGGATTTGGTGGTGCTATCAAAAACGTCGGTATGGGCTTAGGTAGTCGAGCTGGTAAGTTGGATATGCATTCCAACGTCAAACCTTATATTAATCCTTCTAATTGTATTGGTTGTAGTATCTGTGCTAATAATTGTGATGTCCAAGCAATAAATATTGTCGATGGCAAAGCCTTTATTGACAACGACAAGTGTGTTGGTTGCGCCATGTGTATAGCAGTTTGTCCACATCATGCCGCTTGTGTTCCTTGGGGTGGCGGAACTAGTGATTATCTCCAAGAGAAAATCGCCCAATATTCCAAAGCAGTCTTAAGTATATTTCCAAACCCTATCTTTATAAATATATTAGAGAAAATTACCGATAATTGTGATTGTATGGGATCTCCCCAAAAACCACTTATGACAAATATTGGTATTTTGTACTCAAATAATATTATTGCTATCGACAAAGCTAGTTTAGATTTAGTTAATATATTTTCAAAAAATAAATTCAATCGTATTAATGATGTAGATAAAGAAAATCAGCTTATAATTGCTTCTAAAATTAAATTAGGCAAATTAGAATATAAATTAATAAAGCTTTAAGCATTTATTAGAATTTTAATAAACCCAACAAGATAATGAGATCAAATATTTCTCAAATAGAAATTAATTCTGGTAAGAAAATAATCGACTTGCTTCAAAAACACAATACCTTGTTGTCGCCCCACACTTTAAAAAAAATAATTCCAGACTATAAAAGTTTTACTCCAGATATAAATCAATACGGACTCTGGTTTTCTCCAAAATTAAGCCAAAAAAAGAATAAAAAATACGACAAAATAATTTTTTTACTAAACGGACTGGCTGCAAGCGGGAAAGATAGTATCCATGGTGAATTGGTAAAACTTGTACCTAAACTATTTTACAAAACCATCACCGCCACATCAAGAACCGCCCGTAAAGGCGAAACAGATACCATTGATTATCATTTTTACCCCAACATTTCAGAATTTAAAACCGATATTAAAAGGAATAAGTTCATTGAATATATTAAAAGAGGTGATACTTATTACGGGTTACCAAAAATAAGCATAGACAATGCCTTAAACCAACCCAACCCAATTATTTATTGTCAAATAGAAATGAGTGGCTGGGAAAAATTTGAAAAATATATCTTCTCTTTAAACAAAAATATATTAGTTATTAAAGCTTTCATTTTACCTCATATGGATAGTCATCAATATTTAAAATGGTTAATCCAAAACAGGGGAAATGAAGATATTGAATCACGCATCAACAAATCTGGTTGGGAACTAAAGACAGCTCCTAAGAAAGCCGATTTTATTGTCAGTAACAGGATTAAAACTAACTCCCTTACTCTTAACTTTTCAGCAAAAACTATAATCAATTTTTTAATCCCTTTTTTGATAGATTCTCCAGTCAAACAATTTATGACACCCACCGACAGTTTAAAATATACCAAAAACATACCTAGTATTATAAAAACCCATGATTCAATTGGCTAGTTACAATGTTAAACTAGTTTGTGATTAATCACTTAATTGTCTACTTATTATCTTTCTTGGGTGTTTGGATTGGGTCTGGGTTGGCAATCAAATCGGTTGAAAAAATCTCTCAAAAATTAAAGACTTCTTCGTTTTTACTTTCTTTTTTAGTCCTCGGTTTTTTCACTTCACTTGGAGAGTTATCAATTGGCATTAGTTCAATTATTAAAAATGATCCTGAAGTCTATGTTGGTAATCTTATTGGAGCCTCAATTGTTATTTTTATGTTGATTATCCCGCTTCTTGCTTTGGTGAGTAAATCCATAAAAATTACACCTGAATTTCAAGAGTTCAATTTATTGGCTTCACTTTTAGTCATAGCCCTTCCGGTCCTTTCTATTATGGATGGTAAAGTAACAAGAGTTGATAATATTTTAGCCATAGTACTGTTTGTTTTTTTGTTAATAAATATTCAAAGAAAAAATCAACTGATAGAAAACTTAAAGAATATTAGTCAGTCGACTTCTAAAATCGGACCAGAGTTTTTAAAAATTATTTTTGGAATTATCGTTATTTTCACTTCAAGCCATTTTATTGTTGAACAAACTCTCTATTTTTCAAGGATATTCCAGATCTCTCCCTTTATTATCAGTCTATTAGTAACCAGTCTTGGTACAAATATTCCTGAATTGTCTCTAATAGTTCGATCGGTTATTATGAAAAACAATCAAGTTGCCTTTGGCAATTATGTCGGCTCAGCTTCTTTTAATACTCTTTTACTGGGAATATTAGGGTTAATTTACAACCAAGATATTGTCTTAAATAATAATTACACCATTAGCCTTGTATTTTTACTATTCAATCTTACCTTGTTTTATTTTTTTGCCAAAAGCAAAAACACCGTATCTACCAAAGAAAGTCTTGTATTATTATCAACTTATGTTTTGTTTGTTATCGCCCAAATCTTTTTTGTAAATTTTCTTTCTTAAATTTGGAGCGGGTAGGGGGAATCGGACCCCCGCCGGAAGATTGGAAATCTTTCGTTCTACCACTAAACTATACCCGCGTTTTTTAATTTGCTTTTATATATTTTATCAAATTCGTTTTTCAACAAAGAATCTTTTTTGTCGGGCCTCGCCCGACGTAGTCCCGATTTATCGGGACGAAGTCGGGGATACAGGATTCGAACCTGCAACCTCATGGTCCCAAACCATGCGCGCTAGCCAATTGCGCCAATCCCCGTTTTTTTTAAATTACTTTATTTCAAGAGAACATTTTTAAAATATTTTTTAAAATAAAGCGAAACAAAAAATTTTTAAATTTTTTATAACTTTCAACTTTGAACTTTATAAACTTATTTAGTGCCGC
>CAZCYK010000068.1:0-3458 GCA_964502975.1 uncultured Gammaproteobacteria bacterium
AAACTTTATAAACTTTATAACTTTTTACTTGATAAACTAAGTTATGTCTTTTGTTCATCTTCATGTCCACACTGAATATTCATTACTTGATGGATTAAGTAAAATCAAAAATCTTGTTGCTCTTATAAAAGAGATGGGGATGAACTCAATTGCCATTACCGATCATGGCAATATGTACGGAGCTATTGAATTTTATAAAGCTTGTAAAAAAGCAGACATAAAACCAATTATTGGCTGTGAAGTTTATATGTCCCCAAATGGTCGACTCGACAAATCGACTAGCAATCGTCGAAATCAACATCTAATTTTACTTGCCAAAAATAATCAAGGATATAAAAATTTAATGAAACTAGTCAGTATTGCCAATATTGAAGGATATTACTACAAACCAAGATTAGACTGGGAAACTCTACAAAAATATAAAGATGGCCTAATCTGTAGTAGTGCCTGTATCGAAGGTGAGATCAGTCAGCTGATACTAAACAATGATTACGAAAAAGCAGTTAAAAAAGCTAAGGAATTCCAAGATTTATTCAAAGACGACTACTATTTAGAAATTCAAAGACATCCAGGGTTAGAAGGACAAGATATTGCCAATAAAGGAATAATAAAAATTAGCCGAGAATTAGGCATTCCTTTAATCGCCACCAATGACGCTCATTATTTGAAAAAAAATGATGCTTTCGCTCAAGATGTCTTAATGATGATTAACACCCAAACAACCATTAACGATTCAAAAAGATTAAGTATGGTCGATATTCCCGACTTTTATATTAAATCACCCCAAGAGATGGCCGAACAATTTGCTGACATTCCCGAAAGTCTAGAAAATACCCAAAAAATCGCTGACAAATGCGACATAAGTATTGAATTAGGAAGTTGGTATTTTCCCAAATTTAAACTACCAAAAAACAAAACAGCTGAAGAAGTCTTATGTGAAACAGTTTACCAATCAGCCCACGAACACTATGGTAAAAATTTAAGCAAAGAAATTACCCACCGTCTTGAATATGAAATGGAAGTTATCAACAACAAAGGATATGCGGCTTATTTTTTAATTATGCGTGATTTTATTCAATGGGCAGAAAAAAATGATACCTCGTCAAACACAAGAGGTTCTGCTGCTGGTTGTTTAGTTGCTTTTGTTTTGGGTATTACTACGGTTGATCCTTTGGTTTACCAACTCCCTTTTGAACGTTTTTTAAATAAAGATCGACCTTCACCCCCCGATATTGACCTAGACATTGCCGATGACAAACGTCAACAAATGCTTTATCACATCATTGAACAATATGGCCAAGAAGCCGTTGCTCAAATATGTACCTTCGGAAGAATGATGGCCAAAAATGCCGTCAGAGATACCGCTAGAGTCTTAGATTACGAATATTCGGTTGGCGATAAAATAAGTAAACTCATTCCAGAAGGTTCCCAAGGTTTTCCCATGTCTATAGATAAAGCCTTAAATATTGCCCCAGAATTAAAAAATCTCTACGATTCAAACCCAGACGCTAAAAAGATTTTGGACTTTGCCAAACAAATTGAAGGATGTGCTCGTCATATCAGTGTCCATGCCTGCGCCATAGTTATTTCTCCAACTACTATAAACGAATATAGTCCAACTCAACTCGAAACTGGAGGTGACAAAACAATTACTCAATACGAAATGCACGCCTGTGAAGATGTTGGTCTAATTAAGTTCGATATCTTAGGAATTAGGAATTTATCATTTTTAGGTCAGGCAGTTGTCAATGTCCGAAAAACCCAAAAAATCGATATTAATCTTAAAAAAATTCCTCTCGATGATAAAAAAACCTTCGAAATGCTATCAAAAGGAAACACTATGGGCACTTTTCAACTATCTGGAGATGGTATGACTAAATGGCTCAAAGAACTTAAGCCAAACCGAATTGAAGATTTAATGGCTATGGTAGCCCTTTATCGACCTGGACCCATGGCTATAATTCCAGAATATATTGCCCGCAAAAACGGAACTTCACCAATAACCTACTTTGATCCTAAAATGGAAAAATTTTTAAAAAAATCTTATGGGTTACTAGTCTACCAAGACGATTGTCTTTATACCGCTATCGAATTAGCTGGTTATAACTGGGTTGAGGTTGATAAATTTAGAAAAGCCATCGGTAAAAAAATCCCAGAAGAAATGGCCGCCCAAAAAGAAAAGTTTATTAATGGCTGTATTAAAAATGGTTATACACCCAAAAAGGCTGAAGAAATTTTTGGTTATATTGAACCCTTTACTAGCTATGGCTTTAACAAGGCTCACGCTGCTTCTTATGGGATGCTAGCTTATCGCACCGCTTACATGAAAGCTAACTTTCCAGTTGAATATATGTGTGCCCTGTTGACAGCCGAATCCGCTGATTCTGATAAAATTTCTAGTGGTATTGAAGAAAGCCGTAAAATGGGGATAATTATAGCTCCACCAGATATCAACAAATCTACCCGTGGTTTTGAAATGGAACAAAATGCCAAATCTCTTGAAAAATTTGCGATTCGTTTCGGTTTCGAAGCCATAAAAAATGTTGGTGAAGCCGCTATCGAAAATATTTTAAATGAAAGAAACCAAAACGGACCATTTATCAGCTTCAGTGATTTCTGCCTCCGAGTCGACAGTCAAAAAGTTAACAAACGAGTTCTCGAAAGCCTGATAAAAGTAGGTGCTATGGATCAATTTGGAGAAAGAAACGCCATCTTAAGTTCTTCAGAAAAAATCCGAAGTGATTGTGAAAAACTTAATACCAAAAAAAATAACGGTCAATTTGGCTTGTTTGACAGTCCCACAAAAGAAAACAACAAAATTGTCGCCCCTTCAGATGTCTTTGTTCAAATAAACCCAATGACTGAAAAAGAAAAATTAATAATGGAAAAAGAACTAATCGGTATTTTTGTTACCGAAAATCCTATCAGTAAAATTTTATCTTCGTTTTCGAATTTAGGATTACCCAAAATTAGTGAATTGCTAGATAAAAGCAATAATTCACCAGTAAAGCTAGTTGCCTCTATCCACAAGTTTAGACATATTTTTACTAAAAAAAATAATTCCAAAATGGCTTTTGTCACCCTTGAGGACGAAACTGGATCAATCGAGGCCGTTATTTTCCCCAAAATTTATGAACAAGTCGTGTCTTTACTTTCAGAAAACAAAGCTGTCTATATCGAAGGAAAAATCAATATCAGAGAAGGCTCTCCTTCCTTAATTGTTGATTTAATGTCAGAAGAAGCACCCCAAAACAGCAATAAATATGATTTTGTAATAAATGTTCCCCAAAGCGCCAGTCAAAAACAACTTATGCAACTCAATACTCTATTAAAAAACAATCCCAATGGCCACCGAGGTCTTATTATTTTACCTAATGGGAAGAACCTCCCTCTTAGTTATGGCGTCAATTATAACGATAAGTTACAACAACAAATTGATACCATCCTCTTGTCAAACA
>CAZCYK010000069.1:0-3385 GCA_964502975.1 uncultured Gammaproteobacteria bacterium
AAAAGTGATTTAGGCCGAGAAACAATGTCAGATATAGTTTTGGACACTCGTCTCAAACCCACGCTTAAAAAGTTAAATCCAGATTTATCCGATGACATTTTAGACTTAGCCATTGAAGAACTAAAAAAAGACCGCAGTTCAATGAGCTTAGTTACCGCCAATAAAGAAATCTATAAATTTCTCAAAGAGGGAGTCAAGATTATTCTAAGTGCTGGTGAAGACGGCGAAGAAAGAATTGAGAAAGTCAAAGTAATTGATTGGGAAAATCCTGACAATAATGATTATTTTCTAACCTCTCAACTTTGGATTACAGGAGAGATGTATAAGAGGAGAGCTGATTTAATTGGTTTTGTAAACGGTTTACCTCTTGTCTTTGTAGAATTAAAAGCAGTTCATAAGAATCTTAAAAATGCTTACGATGACAATTTAACTGATTACAAAACCAGTATCCCTCAAATCTTTTGGCACAACGCTTTTATTATCCTCTCTAATGGTAGTCAAGCCAGAATCGGTTCTATTTCTTCTGAATGGGAACATTTTTCTGATTGGAAAAAAATAAACAGTGAGGGTGAGCAAGGACGAGTATCAGTGGAAACTTTAGTCAGAGGAACTTGTCAAAAACAAAGATTATTAGATTTAATTGAAAACTTTATTTTATTCAATGGTGACACTGTTAAAATCATTGCCAAATATCATCAATACTTTGGTGTCAACAATGCTATTACCGCTCTTACTCAGATAAAAGAAAATCAAGGTAAATTAGGAGTATTTTGGCATACCCAAGGAAGTGGAAAAAGTTTTTCTATGGTCTTTTTTGCTCAAAAATCATTAAGAAAATTACCTGGCGATTATACTTTTGTGGTTGTCACTGACCGTATTGAATTAGACGGACAAATCTATAAAAATTTTGCCGATGTTGATGCCGTCAAATCAAAAGAAGTTCACGCTGGAAGTGGGGCAGAATTAAGAGAATTATTAAAAGCCGACCACCGCTACATTTTCACCACCATATTTAAGTTTAATTCACAAGAAAAATTATCAGACAGGTCAGACATTATCGTTATGGCTGATGAGGCTCATCGTTCTCAATACGATACCTTTGCTCTTAATATGAGAATGGCTTTGCCAAATGCTGCTTTTATTGGTTTCACTGGCACTCCACTAATGGCTGGTGAAGAAAAAACCAAAGAAGTTTTTGGTGATTATGTCAGTATTTATAACTTCCGTCAGTCAGTAGAGGATGGAGCAACCGTTCCTCTTTACTATGAAAATCGTATTCCAGAACTAGAACTAGCCAATAAAAACTTTGGTCAAGAATTAGATGATTTAATGGAAAAGGCTGATTTGGATGAATACGAAGAGGGTAGATTAGAAAGAGAATTTAGTCGAGAATATCATCTTATTACTAGAGATGACCGTTTAGAGAAAATTGCCGAGGATATAGTCAAACACTATATGGAAAGAGGCCAGTTAGACAAGGCAATGGTGATTTCCATTGACAAGGCTACAGCAGTAAAGATGTATGACAAAGTCAAAAAATACTGGCAAATTTATCTTCAAAAATTAAAAGACACTTATTCCACTGACCCTGATATTCAAAAGTCCATCAACGACAGAATCAAATTTATGGAAGAAATTGATATGGTGGTGATTGTTTCCCAATCTCAAAATGAGATTGATGAAATGAAAAAGAAAGGATTGGATATTGTTCCTCACCGCAAAAGAATGGTTAGTGAAGATTTGGAAAAGAAATTCAAGGATAAAAAAGACCCATTAAGAATAGTTTTTGTTTGTGCAATGTGGATTACAGGATTTGATGTTCCTAGTTGTTCCACTATCTACTTAGACAAGCCGATGAAGAATCACACTCTAATGCAGACTATTGCTAGAGCTAACCGAGTATTCCCAAATAAGACCAATGGTTTAATTGTTGATTACATTGGTATTTTTAGAAACCTCCAAAAAGCACTGGCTATTTATGGTTCAGAATATGACGGCAGTCTCAAAGAAGGCGATACGCCTATCAAAAGCAAACTGGAACTTATTGAAGAGCTAAAAAAAGCTACTCAAGAAACCAAACTTTACTGTGAAGAAATTGGATTTAATGTTGACGATATTATTGAAACCAAAGATTTTGACAGAATTGAGTTAATAGACCAGGCTGTGGATATGATTTTGTCATCGGAAGAAGTTAAAAAAAAGTATTTAACTTTGTCAAATAATGTTTCCAAGATTTATCGCTCAATTCTCCCTGACCCAGAAGCAGGGAAATACACTGTTGAGGTAACTCCAATCTATGTCATCAATCAAAAAATCAAAAGTATTTTTGGTCCAACCGATATTTCTGATGTTCTTAATCAAGTTGAAGGATTACTTGATAAATCAGTCTTAGCCGAAGGATATTCTATTCCAACTGTCAGTGAACCGATTGATTTATCAAAAATTGATTTTGATGCCCTAAAGGCAGGATTTGATAAGAGTAAAAAGAGAATTGAAATAGAAAAATTAAAAGCATCTATCAAGGCAGAATTAGAAAAGATGTTAAGGGCTAATAAAACCAGAAGTGATTTAGTTAAAAAATTCCAAGATTTAATTGACGAATACAATGCTGGTTCTAAGAATTTAGATGAATTATTTAAGCAATTAGTTTTGTTCACTCAAGACTTAAAAGAAGAAGAAAAGAGAAGTATTAAAGAAAATCTATCAGAAGAAGAATTAACTGTTTTTGATTTACTTACTAAACCAAATCCTAAACTCTCCAAAGATGAAGAAATTAAAGTTAAAAAGGGAGCAAAAAAACTAATTGAGTCACTTAAAAATGAAAAATTAGTTTTAGATTGGAGAAAGAAAGCTCAAACCAGAGCTATTGTCTATGAAACTATTGAAGATGTCTTAAATGATGAATTGCCAGAGGTTTATACCAAAGATATTTTTCAACAAAAATGTGGTTTAGTTTATCAGCATATTTACGATTCTTATTACGGAGAAGGTAAGAGTATTTACTCCAGTTTAAGTTTATAAAAAACATCTTTTTTTAATCAAAAACCCTGATTTTAGCTTGGGGACTTTGGTCTCAAACTCTCACTAACTGTTTTGATAACACGGAAAGATAGGACAAACACTTGACAACAAGAAATTTTGTTTCATAATTATTTTATAAACTTAGTCATCAAAGAATTTGGTTAAGTTTGTCGGCTTAAGTGCAAGGACGGGGTGACCCCTTACGAGAAAGATAAAATTCTCGGGTTTTGGGTCGCCCTTTTTTATTTTGTGACTCAAGAGATGAAAACGATTAAATGTTTCGCCTTAGCCAAAAAGCTATTGATGACTTCAAAAAAGTCTATTTCCAACATCAGGGAGTAAAACTAACTGATGATGAGGCCAA
>CAZCYK010000070.1:0-3256 GCA_964502975.1 uncultured Gammaproteobacteria bacterium
ATTTGAACTTTGGATAATTCTAAAAGTAGCCTATTGTACTCTTTTTCGGCTTCAATTAATTCAGTTTGATCGGTTTGATTCTCTAGTTTGGTAATCTGATGGCCAAGATAGTTTAACCTGTCTTTTATAAAGAAAGAATCGAGTTGGTTTATTGTCTTTTTTATTTCCACTAGTCGTTGGTGGGATTCGGTCTGTTCAATAGTTGCGTCAAGATATATCGATTGAAATGAGGCTCTAATTTCTGAAGGCAATAAAGCTTCAAAATTTTTTGGCTCAAATTTGTCGACTTCTAGTAAAATTTTGGCGATAATTTGATAACGATGATCTTGAAATCTTGAGAGCTGGGTTTCTAGTTTTTTGGAAAGTTTTGTCGGGCTTTTGGCTCCAAAAATTAATGTTAAAAGAAGTTGTTCAAGTTTTTGAGTTTTTTGCGATTCTTGTGGTAATTCAGAGTCTGATTTTGGAGGAGATAAAGAATTGGTTTGGGTAAATCTGCCAACAGCTAAAGCAGGTTGGGCAGACAAGTACTTTTTCGATTCTTCAAGAATTGACTCATGACTAGAATTAAGTTCATCGGCTAATTTTTGAAAATAATCTGATTTGATAACGGAATTTTTTATTTTTACCAAAAAAGGCAAGACGGTTGAGAGAATTTCTTTTTTACCTTTTAAGGTTTCGGGGTTATTGGCTTTAAGCTGAGACTGAATAATAAAATCCCACACTGGAACCGAATTGTCTATTTGTTTTTTAAAATAATCTAAATCAGATTTGACGGCTTCGTCGGGGTCTTTGTGTTTGTCATCTAGAACCAAGACTTTGATATCAAATTCTAAAGAATCAGCTAATTCAATACTTTTTTTGGCAGCCAAAGTGCCGGCAAAATCAGAATCTAGGGAAAGAATTAAGGTGTCGGTAAAACGGCGTAATAGTTGAAGTTGTTCTTGAGTAAAAGCGGTACCTTTGATGGCGATAATATTTTGAATCCCCGACTGAAAAGGAGAAATCATATCAAATTCACCTTCAACTACCAAGACATGATTAAGCGCGCGAATTGACTCTTTGGCTAGATGAAGACCAAAAAGATTTTGGCTTTTGTGATAAATTTCGGTTTCAGGAGAATTGATGTATTTGGCAGAGTTTTGGTTTTTGCTGGTGGGTAAAATCCGACCAGAAAACCCTAAAATTCGGCCTCGATAGTCAGAAAGTGGAAAGGTTAATCTGCCTTGGAATCGGTCATAAAGACGAGAGTTATATTGGCTCTGACCAAAAGTGCCACTAGCGATTAAAGTAGGAATTTTATAACCCTTTTTGGTCAAAAAATTAATTAAAAGTTGGGGGTTTTCAGGTGAATAACCAAGATTGAATTGTTTGATAGTAGAGAGAGTTATGCCTCTTTTTAGAACATAATCTAGGGCTGGTTTGCCTAAAACATGAGAAGTTAAGAGATAATTATAAAATTTGGCAACTTGGGTATTTAGTTCAATTAAAGTTTTTTTGTTTGAATCTTGTTCAGCCACAAATTCACTTTTTTTCAATACTATACCAGCCATACCAGCAAGTTCAGTTAGAGCTTCACGAAAATCAATCCTTTCGTATTCTTGCAAAAAAGAAAAGATATCACCAGACTTACCACAACCAAAACATTTATAAATTTGAAGTTCTTCAGAAACTGTAAAAGAGGGAGTTTTTTCGCCATGAAAAGGACAACAAGCGATATGATTTCGACCACGTTTTTTGAGGGGTACGAAACGATTGATAACATCGACAATGTTGAGCTTTTGTTTGATTTCGTCGACTTGGTTATCCACAAAGAGTATTATACCGCAAATTACCTTCCCCACCGTTGCGGGGCTTTCCCTTTTGACGAAAAGGGAATTGAAAAATTGCAAAAGAAAGGCCGCCAGTGGAAAAATAAGTAAGAATGAGTAAAATTTACTCAAAATTACCTCCATGGCGGCCATATGTTTACGAAGATTTTTGGGAGGAGCTGAAATGCCCAGGATTGATGAGACCGTTTATTTTTGGTGTAAAAGTGACATATTTCACTCCTTTGTATTTAAGAAATTGTAAATAGCCCTCACCGACAAGAAAGTTTAGCTCTCTAATAATCCTTGACTCTGTATAAATTCTGGCTAAATTTTCTTCTATCCAGGCTATAATTTCACTTTTTTCAACCCAGCACCAGGCCTGATTTGGGTGAATACAGATACCCATAATAGCCGACAAAACCAGCTCAGCCACTGTGTGTTTTTCATGCCGTTTTAGGCGTTCTCTAAGAGTATGGCTCATTCGTGGTTTGTCTTTCAGAAACGAGAGATCTGCCTCAATTTTTTTTATAATTCTATTCTCTCCAGGAGAAAGCAGCCCCGTGTTGGTAAACAACAATAGTTCTCCTTCGGAAATTTTCAGAAATCCCATCCCGATTCTGGGGTATAAGGTCTGATCAATTTTACAGGTAGCCTCGTCGCAGTGTGCAAGCATTTAATAGTCCTCCATATTTTATTACTATCCTCAAATAGATAGCTTGCTGGACGCAAAAATTTTATTTAGGTCCAAAAAGCTATCTATTTAATTAGATAATAAATGTCTTCGTAAGTTATTAAAGAACTCTTAAAGATTAAAATACTGCCAACATATAGGCAGTTTTAATTTAAGTGTTTTAGGATACCATTTATAAACTAAAAGGTCAATATTATGGGGTAATTTTTGTCAAAAAAAATGCCGTTAGTGTTATGATTGTTCTCAAAATGAGGTAGACCTCAATCATATTGTTACTAACGGCAAAAAGGTGGACTAGAGACTAAATATTAGTGGCACGTTGGTGATTCAAGATAATTGTCGTGCTGACATTCGTTAGCTGTTTGAACAAATTTATTGTAATTTATTTTTACACCAAGCACAACAAATTTTTTGTCGACAATGAAGGTGTATTCACCCTTTGAGCTGTGTTCGGAAAGTTTCGAGAAAAATGTTTGTTCGTCCTTTCCTAGAATATCTGGAAGATTGCCAGAGCTTTTGACAATGTCAAACATAATTGACAGAGAAACAAGCTTTTTCCAGTTATGGTTAACTTCTTCAGCAACGGTGTGGAGTAATCCAAGTATAGCTAGGTGTACTGGATTTAGTTTTGCGTTGATGTAGGAATGTCTCTTTTGGGGGATAGTTTTTTTACGAATATCCATGTTGTATAACCTCCAATATTTATTTGCCTTTGAACAGGCAAGTTTTTAAACAAGAAAATCTATATTTAAAAAAT
>CAZCYK010000071.1:0-3191 GCA_964502975.1 uncultured Gammaproteobacteria bacterium
TGTCCCTTATAAACCAATATTTTATCTAAATGCCCGTAAAGTGAAGTTACATTATTCCCATGATCAATAATGATATGTTTACCATAACCCGTTTTGGTTTCTGCCGCATAAGTCACCGTTCCTCCCATAAATGGAGTAATATTAGTTCCTTTGTTATTGGCAATATCAATTCCGGTATGAAGTATTTGGTAGGGGAGATGGGGGACTCCGAATTCCAAAGTAACCACACCTGTCGTTGGCCAATACATTGCTTGGTTCATGGTGTAAGTTACCTCACCGGTTATTGGATCTAATATTTCTACCTGATTTTCAATTCCCGTCTGATCAACCAATTTGTCTGATACTAAATTAATACCGGTTTGAGTCAGAATAATAACGGCGACTAACGGCAAAGATAGAACTACTGCAAAAGCTAACAAAATTATTTTTAATTCTTTTTTGAAATTCCAAAAGTTGTTCATTAGCTGTAAATTTCCCTTGGGTCAGTGGTTAACAGCCCATGTTCCTTGTCAGAGGCCACAATCTTAACCGATACATGATTTTGATCGGCAATAATTAGTGCCTCTCCTCTGTCGCAGGTCAGCAAAAACTGCTCTTCATAAGAACTTAAATTAAATTCCTTGCTGACTTGTTTAATTGTGGTCGTATCCTGTTTTAAAAGTATTCTTAATGCCGATTGGGAAGCGATGGCTCTACCCTCATTGGAATTTAAAAAATCATTGGCTTGTTGGGAAATAATACTGACTCCCAAGAAATATTTTCTGGCTCTTCTGGTTAAACCAGAGATAAATTTAGCACTGTCTTGATTGTCTAAAAGTAGCCAACCTTCATCAATTACTAAAATTCTTTTTTGTGGTTTACTTTTTACTTCCGAATTAACAAAGTTGGCCACGATCATCATCATAATCGGTCTGATACTTTCCGGTAAATCTTTGATATCAAAAACCACCAGTCGATTATTCAATTTAATATTGGTTTGTCTGTCAAAAACAGTTGAGAGTGATCCTTTAACAAACTTTTCCAAATTTGTGGCCAAATCCTTTTGTTTCATTGTCTTAAGGGTTTGATAAAAATCCTTTAGTTTGGGAAAATCTTTGCTTACTTTGTTTTTGCCATTGATGGTAAAACCTTTCTTTTTGTAAGTCTTTATCAATGCCTTATCGACGACTGCTTTTTCTTCCGGACTTAAATTACCCACCATTAGAGAAATTATTTGGGTTAAATCCTGAATCTGTTGGCTTAAGGCGTTTTCTCCTGTTATGGTTTGAGTTGAAAAATCAAAAGGGTTTATTTTTTCTTTTGATTTGGCCGACAGTCTGATGTAAGTTCCATTAACCGACTTGGCCAATTGCTTATACTCCCTTTCCGGATCAATCACGATTACCTTAGCCCCCTGCATTAATTGTCTTAAAATTTCTACCTTAGCCGTATAACTTTTACCGGCTCCCGACTGGGCAAAGATAATACTGTTGGCATTGGTTAAAGCAAATCTATCAATGATTACCAACGAATTATTGGACTTGTTAATTCCATAAAGAATTCCCGACTCCTGTACCAACTCCGATGAGACGAAAGGAAATGTTAAGGCGGCACTGGAGCTATCCAAGTTTCTCTTTTGATCCAACTTGTTTTCACCTCTGGGTAAAATTGATTGTAGGCCGTCAAGCTGTTGAAAGGTGGCCGTTCTGATATAGAAAAGTCGTTGAGACATTACCGTTTCCAAAAGCGTTGTTAGTTTGTCTAATTCTGACAGTGACTTGGCCATTAAAGTCATGTAAATTGATACCTGAAATAGTTTTTCCTGACCTCTCAAAATCTTATCCTTTAACTCTTTGGCTGAGTCTAACGGATCGGTAATTTCCGAGCTAATCACCCTGCCGGTTTTCAACATATTTCTTCTGGTCGACTCTAACTCGGTAATTTTTCTGTTTAGTTTGGGTAAGGCCAATAAGGGATCAACCTGTTCGATGTGATAACTGACATCAATATTATGGTTGAAGTTAATCAACATTGATAACCAACCGGTTGAGGCCACATAAGGATAACCGCTGATAAACAGAGTTCTGACATAATTTTTGTTAATTAGAAGATAGTCCGCCTTTTCTTTTAATCCTGAATAGGAGATTAAATCCATTTGATCTTGCTCACCAAAGTAAAAATTTACCTTTTTGTTTTGTGGTTTTTTTACTATTTTCTTTCTCTTTTTTTTGATTTTGAAATTAAATTTCATTTTCACCCTCCAACATTTTTTCTAAAGTATTTTTGGTTAATATTTGGCTTTTAATTTGATCCGGATTATAGAAGGAGTAGAAGAGGTCTAAAATTTCTATCGTTTCTAAACGTCTGGCCTTCATTCCCAATTTTTCCAAAGCTTTGATGACGATATCGGAAAGTAACTGTAATTGTTCTTTAATAATCCTAAAGTCTTTACTTTTTTCTGCCGCTTGATAGGGGATTACCAGAAAAAATTTTCTGGAAAGGATTTTGTTTCTGACCACTAAGTTTTTAATAAAATCGGCATAGTTTTCTATTTGGTTTTGATAAACCTTTTCTTTTTCCAATATCTTTAGTTTTAAAATATCTTTAACATACGTCTCCACATCCACTTCCCTAACTCTGATTAATATTTGTAATTTGGTATTCAGTGAGTTTAAGAAATTTTCAAAACTGTCGATTAAAACATCCTGCTCGGCTTCACTTTTTAACTCAAAATTAACCGAGGAAGTTTCCAAAACCACCCTGTATTCATTATTGGGTAACAGCAAAATATTATCTCTAACTCCCTTAATTTGAATTTGTTTACGGCTACTCACTTTATCTTGTTTCCAGTGCCACATGTAGCCCTCCTTTTTGGTTAAATTCAAAACTCAAACTCTTATTTCTCCCCTCGATAATATTCTGCCATCTGACCTTATCCTCATCGCTGACCGTTTCTTTTGTAACTACTTTCTTAACTACCTTTATCTTTTCTTCTTCCTTAGCTGCTTCTTTTATGAAAATCGGTCTTAAATAATTATCATTTTTATCAAAAACATAAATCTCCGGTCTTAACTTAAACCTTAGCCAGACTACCAACCATTCCCCGATTATTTTATTTTTTACTCTAATGGCCAAAGTTAAAAATACTATCGCCGACATAATGGTAAATACTATTTTCCCCCTCCCAAAGCTCATCGGTGTTGGGATTATGG
>CAZCYK010000072.1:0-3174 GCA_964502975.1 uncultured Gammaproteobacteria bacterium
TTGGAATAATCCAGAGTATTTTTTAACTCAAGTCGATAAAATTAATGAAGAACAACTTAAAACCCACTTAAAACATAAATCTACCCAAAATATCGCTAAATAATTCTAATAAGTCCAAAATCCATTTTCTAAAATTGTTTTATTAAATAATTGTCTTGTTATAATTTCATTACATGAACACAATTTCTTGCAGAAATAATTTTGATCAAATTGTCGATCTTCCAAAAGAAAAATTCATTTTTCGTCCCAGTGCTTACGGAATTATTATAAATCAAAATAAGATTGTAGTTGTCAGAAATAAAAGTAATAATAAATTATGGTTTCCTGGTGGGGGATTAGAAATAGAGGAAAGATTAGAAGAAGCCTTAATAAGAGAAATTCGCGAAGAAACAGGTTTGGAAGTGGAAATTAAAAAATTTTTATTTACCAGGGAAAACTTTTTTTATTATCAACCAGCTGATGTGGCCATGCATTCCTTTTTATTTTTTTATTTATGTTATCCAAAGGGTGATTTCCATAATTTTAAACCCACCGATTTAACTGATGAATCAGTTGATCCAAAATGGATAAAAATTTCTGAAATTAAAAAAGAAGAAATTAGTGATCTTTCTGATGATTTATTTAAAATTTTACAAAAATTAAATAAAAAATTATAATAACAATATGAAAATACAACTTTTTGACCGCGGAACTCCAAAAGGTAAACAATTATTCGCCAACATTGAAGAAGTTTGTCGACGACTTCAAATTGATTGGGATCCAGAATATATTAAAGATATGTCTCGGGTAATTAGCATGGGTCTTCAGGGTAATACTATTCTTTTAATCGACAACGAAGTTGCTTTTATGGATAAATATCCATCAATCAAAGAACTAGAAACCCTTATTTCCGACTTTCAAAGATAAGAAAAATAAAGCCGCCCTGTCAAGGGAGGTGCCCGCAGGGCGGAGGGTTTAAAACCCAAAGAGTCTTCTTGCGTTTCCATCAATTATTTTTTCTGTTTCTTTAAAACTTAATTTCCAAATTTCCGCTACCTTTTTATAAATATATTCAACATATTCTGGTTTATTTTCTTCACCTCTAAAAGGCACCGGTGTTAAATATGGGCAATCAGTTTCTAATAATAATCTATCTTTAGGTATATTTTTTACAATTTCTTCTAATCCAATTTCATAGGTCAAATTTCCATCAATTCCAAAATACCATCTCGGTCCGCCGAAGCTTTTAAGCGAAGGCGACTCGCCATCCAATTCAATTATTTTTTTAATTCTCTTATTTCCGCCAGCATAACAATGAAAAACACCAGACAAATTTTTATATTCTTTCAAAATTTCAATTACTTCATCGACTGCTTTTCTAGCATGAATTATTAATGGTAATTTATATTTTTGAGCCAATTCTATTTGCGTCCTAAAAATTTTTTCCTGCTTGTCCGCCATAGCTTTAGCGTCAGCGGCTTCTGATATTTCCGAAAAATCTAATCCACATTCACCAATAGCCACAATTTTTTTGTGATTTTTTTCAACTATTTTTTTAAGTTCGGCAGGGGAGTTATCAGCTTCTTGTGGATGAAGACCCACACTAACCAATAATTTATCAGGATATTTTTTACCTAAAATAAGGTTATTTTTAGAAGTTTCAATGGTTGCCGCCGCCAAAATAATTTTATCAATCCCCTTGTCAATGTCGCACAATCTTCCTTCCAAATGAGCATGTGTATCAATCATCTTATTTTATCCTTGGAAATAAAGATTCTGTCAATGGTTTTACCTCATTTTTAAAACAATTTTCGATTTTTTTGGCCACTTCCGGCATCACAATTTGTAAGTGGTAGGCGGCAGTTTGAATATTTTTGATACATTCACTTAACACCGCAATTCTTTCTGGATTATCTTTTTCTAATTTCCATGGAGTAGTTTGATTTAGTTTTAAATTCGAAGCATCAATCCATTTTTCAAATACCAAATTAATCGCCTCATCTAATTTTAAATTGTCAATCAATTTTTCAAATTCATTATCAAATTCAATTTTAATTTCTTCTGTTTTTACCCCTTCAGATAATTTAGCTACTCTGGAAACTAAATTACCTAAATTATTAGCTAAATCAGCATTATATTTTTCCTTAAATCTCTCCATTCCCACATCACTATCATTATCTGCTGGAAAAGATCTGGCTACTAAATATCTAGTCCCCTCTACTCCAAATAGATCAATTAATTGTTTAGGCGAAATAACATTTCCCAAAGATTTAGACATTTTTTGACCATCAACCATATAAAAACTGTGAGTATAAGTTTTTTTAGGTAAGGCAATTTTGGCCGACAATAACATTGCTTGCCAAATCACTGTATGAAACCATAAAATTTCTTTTCCTAACAAATGTAAGTCAGCTGGCCAAAAATCCTTTTTACTTGCCCGCCCAGACTGCTTGCCCGCCGAGACTGCGAAGCTGTTGGTGGGCGAAGCTGTTGGTGGGTCTTCTAAAAATTGAGTCGCACTATAATAGTTTATTAAAGCATCAAACCACACATAAACTGTTTGTTTTGGATCCCAAGGAGTGGGAATTCCCCAAGCTACATTTTCCCTAGAAATCGATACATCTCTAATCCCACCCTTTAACTTAGACAATATTTCTAATTTCTTTCCTTCTGGAAAAATATAATTAGTTTTTTCATTTTCGATCAAATTAATAATTTGAGGAATGTATTTGCTTAATCTAAAAAACCAATTTTCTTCACTTTTAAAAACTGTTTTTTCTGGTGGGTGAAGATTACAGTGTTTATCAACCAAATCAGCTTCAGTTAAAAATTTTTCACAACCCACACAATACAGACCTTCATATTTATCTTTATAGACATCGCCATTATCGTAAATTTTTTGTAAAACCTCAGCTACCACTTTTTCATGTCTTGGGTCTGTCGTTCTAATAAAAAAATCATTACTTATATTTAAATCTTTCCAAGCACATTCAAATCTTGGTGAAATTTTATCGCAATATTCTTTTGTTCCACAACAATCTTTTTGAGCCGATTCTGCCACCTTTTGACCATGTTCGTCCGTTCCAGTTAAAAAGAAAACTTCTTCCCCTTTTGCTCGGTGGAGTCTCGCCACCATATCCGCCGCCACTGTGGTGCAAGTGTGACCAATATGGGGGATATCATTAATGTAATAAA
>CAZCYK010000073.1:0-3164 GCA_964502975.1 uncultured Gammaproteobacteria bacterium
CAAGACCCATTTGATCCATGGCGTAAATGATGCGGCGGTGAACTGGTTTTAAACCATCTCTGACATCAGGAAGGGCTCGAGAAACGATGACTGACATGGCATAGTCTAAATATGACCTTTCCATTTCAGGGACAATATCAATTTCAATTACTTGACCAATATTACTATTGGTTCTGACAACGTCGGTAACGATTTTATTTTTTTCTTCAGCCATAGATTTTGTTAAATTTCATATTTTTAGATATCTAATTTTGCTAGATGAGCATGTGTTTGGATAAATTTCTTTCGAGGTGGAACATCTTCACTCATAAGAACACGAAAAACCTCGTCGGCTTTGAGGGCATCGTTGACGGTAACTCGCTTGAGGACTCGAGTGATTGGGTTCATGGTTGTGTCCCAAAGTTGTTGAGGATTCATTTCCCCTAAACCTTTGTAGCGCTGAACGTCGAACGATTTGGAGCTGTCAATTTTTTTCATGTATTCTTCTTTTTCTTCCTCAGTATAGACATATTTTACTTCTTTGCCTTGCTTAATTTTAAAAAGTGGGGGCATGGCGATATAGACATAACCACTTTCGATGAGATTGGGTAGATGGCGATACATAAAAGTGAGCAAAAGAGTGGCGATATGAGATCCGTCAACGTCGGCATCAGACATGAGAATAATACGGTGGTATCGAAGTTTTTCAAAATTCATCGTCTCCCCTATTCCCATACCTAGAGCAATAATCAAATCTTTTAATTTGTCAGAACCAACAACTTTATCAATCCGCATACCTTCAGTGTTTAGGGCTTTTCCCCAAAGAGGCAATATGGCTTGAAATTTGCGGTCTCTCCCCTGTTTAGCACTACCACCGGCGGAATCTCCTTCGACTATATATATTTCTGATTCGGCAGGATCACGAGATTGACAATCGGCTAATTTTCCGGGTAAACCCAAAGATTCAAAAGCACCTTTTCGCATAATAGCGTCTTTGGCGGCACGAGCAGCTTTTCGGATTTGGATAGCCAAAATTGATTTGCTAACAATAGTTTTGGCAACATCGGGATGTTCTTCAAAATAGATTTCTAATTCTTCTTTAACAATTTTGTTGACAATTGGTTGGACTTCGCTGTTGCCCAATTTTCCTTTGGTTTGACCCTCAAATTGTAAGTTTTTAGATCCCATTTTGATGGAGATTACGGCAGTTAAGCCTTCCCTGACATCATCACCAGTAATAGTGTCGTCTTTGGCTTTGAGTAATTCTTTTTTGACAGCATAATCTTTGATGACCTTTGTTAAACCAATTTTGAAACCGGTTAAATGAGTACCACCTTCGTGAGTGTTGATAATATTGACGAAAGAGGGAGTATTTTCCTGAAAAGAATCATTGTATTGAATAGCTACTTCAACATCGACATCGTCTTCGTTTCTTTTTAACAAAATTGGTTGATGAAGGGTAACTTTGTTTTTGTTTAGTTCTCTAAGTAATGATAAAATCCCTCCTTCAAAATAGTAGTGATGTTGGCTTTTATTCCTTTCATCGTAAAAATGAAAATAGATTTTTGAAGTTAAATATGCCCTATCTTTGAGAGATTTGATAATTACTTTAGAATCAAATTCAAGGGTTTCTTTAAAAATTTGGGGGTCTGGGTAGAAAGTAACCGTAGTCCCGCCAACTTGAGGAGGAAGAATCTTTTTGAGACGATCGATTTTAGTTTCATCAATCTGAGTTAATTTACTTTTTAGTCCTCCACGAGAAAATTCAATAAAATTAATTTTATTATCACGGCGAATCTCGATTTGATAAAGGCTTGAAAGAGCATTGACACAAGCGGCGCCGACTCCATGAAGACCACCAGAAACTTTGTAAGCTGATCCTTCAAATTTGCCTCCAGAATGAAGGGTAGTCATAATTACTTCGACAGCCGGTTTCTTATATTTGGGCATAATGTCGATAGGGATTCCTCGGCCATCATCGGCAACAGTAGCGGAATTATCCGGGTTGATAATAACCCAAATGTTTTTGGCAAAACCAGCTAGAGCTTCGTCGATAGAATTGTCAATAATTTCAGTAAGACAATGGTGAAGACCATGAGTATCAGTCGAGCCGATGTACATTGCTGGACGTTTTCTGACTGGCTCTAGACCTTCTAGGACGACTATTTGTTGACCGGTATATTCTTGTGCGGCTGCCATTGATATTTTTCTTTAAATTAGTTTAAAAATAAGTATTTTGAGAACAGATTCATTCTAACAGAGGCTAAATAGCTTTACAATAAGCAAATTATACGGTAATATAGGCTTTATTTATAATATTTTATATTTACTTTTTTGGAGAATTTTTTGTAAAAATACTACCTGCTTTTAGGCAATATTTTTGAAAGGATATCGTAGCTAATTATTGAGGTGGCTACCAACACGTTTAGGGATATATTTACCCCATACATAGGGATTTCCACTATTTGATCAACTTTTTTTAAAACTTGAGGAGAAATTCCAGCTGATTCACTCCCAGCGATTAGGGCAATTGGAGATTTATATTGGGCTTTGTGATAATCAACACTATCTTTATTTTGCTCGCAGGCGACTATTTGATAACCCTGAGATTTTAGATGTTGTAGACAATCAATGGTTGAATCAAACTGCTCCCAAGGTATCCATTTCCAAGTACCAATGGAGGCACGGTGAATCTTAATATTAGGAGGGGTGACAATAGGTCCGCAGAGGTAGATTTTTTGAGCTCCAAGAGCATCAGCCAGCCTAAAAAATGACCCCACATTGTAAGTATCCAAAACATTGTCTAGTACTAACACGATTGGATTGCGTTTAATATCGGTCTGTAATTTTTTAGCCTCCACTTCTCTACTCTTTCGGATTTGATGCGAGTTTAGTTTCATAAAATAATTGTATTTTACATTTTAATTACAAACTCAGCCAGAGGCTGATTGGCCATTGGCCAAAAAAACCCCTCCAATGAAATATGGAGGGGTTTAAAAAGCAATTGTCTATTTTTAGCAACCACCTTCAGCAGCACCTTGAACTTGTCCATTTTCGTCTTTGGGCATTTCAATTACTGTTTTACATTCTTTTGGTGCTTTGTTAAACGAGGCACAGATAGCTTCCTTGATAGCATCGGAAGTTCGGTATTGGTCTTGAGTAAAGACTTTTTTGCCGATTTTTAG
>CAZCYK010000074.1:0-3041 GCA_964502975.1 uncultured Gammaproteobacteria bacterium
TTGATTAAATTACTATAGGTGCCGGAGGCTTGGTTTTGGGAGATATTGATTTTGTAGGTGATTTTGGCTAGACGGTCTTTAACTCGAGAATCTTCTGACATAAAAACTTGGGGGAGGTTGTTTTGTGATAAATCAGAAAAAGGACGATAGTAAGTTGAGTCAGTAAAATAATTGGAAGTGCCGACATTGGTAACAGTACCACTACTATTGATGCCTAGAGCATTGAAGCCAAATCCATGAGCGGTTGAAAGCGTCCATTGGGTAGACATATTTGGGGTGCAATCATTGTTGTTGCAAGAAGTGTCGGGAATGGTGTAATTATTGGATAAAAGAGGATGATTGGCAATAGCTAAAATTTCATAACCCCTGTTTGAAGGAGAAGTAATTGTAACTATATTGCTTTGAGTTGAGCCGACATTGGGAGTTAGTGACCCAAAGGGAAGGTCGAGATCACTAATACTAAAAGAAAAAGTTTCAAAAGTGTCGTAAATATATTGGAAACCAGCTTTAACTGTATATCCATTGCTAGAATATCTTCCGGGGGCATTTTGGCCGACAGTGTCAGTGAGAGTATAGGAGTCTGAGGTTTTTTTGCCACTGGTCATATTGAAATTGCCAAACTCAATATTGTAGGTTGGGGAAGTGAAGCTTTGAGCCAAAATTTTTTGGTAAAAAAAATTTGGAAAATCCAAGAAACAAAATCCAAGAAACAAAATAATAAATAATTTAGTTTTCATCATCTGTTTGGTCATCAATTTCTTTTTTTAATTTTTCTGAAGAGTTGAGTAGAGATTTGGCGGAATCTTTGATATATTTTAGTTTTTCTTTTTGACTTGGTTGAAGCGGAGTAGAGAGGAGTTCGGCACAATTGTCGATAATTTGACAAATTCCGGTTTTGAATTTTAGAGATAACCACATCAAAATATTAGTTTCGCTAACTTCGATATCGAGGTCGGTTTTGGCTTTTTCTAGATATTGTTTGCCAATAAACCAGGCTAGGGGGGTAATAAATAACAAAGATGCCAAAGGAATTAGAGATTCGGTTGAATCTAAAGATTGAGATAAAAGTAAAATTAAGACTAATGAATAGGTAAGGGTGGTGGTGGGTGGGTTTTGGAAAGCAATAGTAAAAAGTAAAAAATAGATAAGAAAGAAAAAAGGTGAATTTAAACCTTGGCTGTCAAAGACAATAAGACTGATAATAAAAGCAATTAGGTGAAGTGAAATAGTTTTTTTGAAAAGAGAAAAGAAAATAAAGATAATAGAGATTAGGGCAATGATTTGAGGTATAAATGGGCTGAGTGATGAAGAAGTGATAATAAGCGAAGTTAGAGTCACTAGTACAAAAACAAGGATGTTAAATATTTGGGTCATTATAATAGTATAGAATAGTTTATGGACTTGGGAAAGTTTAATAATTTTCGATGGGTCGATGGACTGTTGATTTTGGGGATATTGTTGGTGATTGTAGGGATTGGGATGAATTTTAAAGATCAATTTTTGGAAAAAGCTGAAGTAAGATTTATAAATAAAAGTGTAGGTTTGACTGAAGTTGTTGATGTACAAAGTAATAATGAAGTAGTTATTGATATATCGGGAGAGGTGATAAATCCGGGTGTATATCGGTTGATAGGTGATGTGAGAATTAATGATGCTTTGATAAAGGCTGGGGGGTTGAAGGCTAACGCTGATCGTGACTGGGTGTCCAAAAATTTGAATCTGGCTGAGAAACTGGTTGATGGACAGAAGATATATATACCGAATGAAGTAGAAAGTAGAAAGTTAAAAGTAGAAAGCGATGGGATATTGGGAGTTTCTGTAAATAATAAAATTGTGAGAATAAATTCGGCGACAATTGAGCAACTGGATACGCTAAGTGGAATTGGTCCCTCAATTGCCAAAAAAATTATCGATTATCGTACCACAAATGGGGGATTTAAAAATATTGAGGAATTAAAGCTGGTGTCGGGCATTGGAGATAAGTTGTATGAGGAGATAAAAAATGATGTGGCTCTTTAATTTTTTTATGGCTCGATAATGATTTTTTATCGTGCTCGCACCTTCGCCAGAGGCCTCAGAGGCTTGCGCGCGAAAAAAATATTATCTTCGCCATATTATTAAATTAAGTATGATTTATAGATTTAAATTAAAGAAAACATTACTATGGTCGTGTTTGGTATTGATGGTATTATTGATATATAAGTTTGTAAAGAAGGATAGTTTGATAGAGGTAATCTATCAAAGCTTACCACCGGTTGAGGCGGGGTTGTTGGGGGGAATGCTTTTGGGAGAGAAGCAGGGTTTTGAAAAAGAATTTTGGAATTTATTAAAAAATAGTGGCTTGGTGCACTTGGTGGTGGTTAGTGGAACTAACATGATGTTGGTCTTTGGAGGATTGGTAGAAAACTTAGCCAAAATTTTGGGACGAAAGCGGGCAATTGGGGTAGGGTTTTTGATTGCTTTGGGGTATTTGGAAATGGTTGGGTGGCAGATACCGGTGGTTAGAGCCATGATTTTGGTGTCAGTAATGTATTGGGCTCAACTTTTGGGCAGAAAATATTATATTTTTCGAGGGTTAACATTAAGCGTTTTGATTATACTTTTAGCTTGGCCTCAATCAATTGGAGAAGTTAGTTTTTGGTTGAGTTTTGGGGCGTTTTTGGGGGTGGTGACAAGTCGCTGGAAAAATGTGTTGGTTTCTAGCTTTTGGATAAGCCTGTGGATTAGTCCGATAATGGGATTGTTTTTTGGGAAAATTAATTTAATTAGTCCAATTAGTAACTTATTAGTGATGATAACAGTGCAAGTAATAACAGTGGTTGGTTTTTTGGGGTCAATTGTGGGGATTGCTATTCCGGTTTTGGGAAAATTGATTTTATGGTCGATTTGGCCGCTTTTAAAATATTTTGTGGTGGTGGCTGAGGTGATTGGGGGTTGGGGGTGGGTAAATTTGGATATAAATTTTAACTATTTGATAGTTTTTGGGTGGTATCTGATATTGATTTCGTTTTTATTAAAATTTAAAAATTTTGCTCGATAAT
>CAZCYK010000075.1:0-2998 GCA_964502975.1 uncultured Gammaproteobacteria bacterium
GGCTTAGGACCGTGTGGGGAAACCCATGGAGGTTCAAGTCCTCTCTGCGGCACTAGACACTAATTCTTTCGACTAAGATACAATCCCGTTTCAGTGTTAACCAAGATTTCTTCTCCAGCCTTTATAAACAATGGCACCAATACTTTTAACCCAGTGTCTAAAATCGCTTGTTTTGTAGCATTAGTTGCAGTATCACCCTTAATTGAGTTTTCTGATTCAACCACTTTAAAGGCGATTGTTTTTGGTAAACCTATTCCAACTGGATTATCTTCATAAAATTTTATTCTGTACAACAATCCTTCTTTTAAATAAACTTTGTCACTTCCAACTATTTCTGTTGGTACCGAATATTGTTCAAATATTCTCGGCTCGATAAATACATAACTAGTTCCATCAAAAAAAGAATACTCTGCTTCATGAGTGTCTACCATTACCTCTTCAACTTTTTCTCCAGATTTATAGGTATATTCAACAATTCTGCCAGAATACAAATTTTTTAATTTAGTTCGATAAAATGCCGAACCCTTTCCGGGGGAAACAAAAGACGTGTCCACAATCATATGTGGTTCGTCTTGGAACAAAATATAAATACCTCGTTTAAATTGTGATGTTGATATAACTCCCATAGGCGTAATTTTACCACAAAAAAATCCCAGAGCATGCTTTTTAGAGGAGCCACCCCGGGATCTAAGATGTAATATATCAAAATATTATAAATATGTCAAGTATACAGATTAGTTACACATCAAATTTTGCCTTCTTCCATCTCTCTTATAAATTGTCGCACTCCCTTTGCCCAAGAACCATTTGAACTAGGACAATATTTTGCCATTATCAATTCTGGTGTATCTAATCCTTTGGCAAAATATTCTCTTTTTAAATACTCTGCATAACTCTTTAGAGATAACTCATAACTATCAAACGATAGAGTCCCACGCTTGTGAATTCCATAACCCCAACAATTATGTGACCCTTCGGGTATTTTTTTACACAAATTTGACTCTTGTTGAGCAATTGCTACTATCCAATAATATTCAAAACCATAATCTTGGGACAATTGAAAAATTAAGTCTGAATAGGGAACTAAAGGCGATTTATATTTTTCTAAATATTTTTTTATTATCAAAGGTCTAGCATCCTCGCTTGAAATATTTTCGGTAATGTTAATTTCTTGGTCCTGACTCAAATCGGTTCCTATCATCAGATCGATTGAGTTATCACTTTTTACTCCTAATACTTTTTCAGTTTTACGATTATTCAAATAAAATAGCTCACTAAAACCAACAAAAACTCCAAAAATTAACAAGACTGACAACACCATAAATGTCTTTATTTTCCTAAACAAATTTTCCATTTACATATCATGGTATCATAAGCTCACTTATGAAACCAAATTCACAAATCCAAAAACTTAAGGATAAAACTTTTGTTTTAAACCTAAAAGTTGACCAAAAAGAAATTCAAGATGAATACCAAAAAACCCTTGTTTTATTTCAAAAAGAGTTTGAAACCAAAGGTTTTAGAAAAGGTAAGGCTCCTTTAAGTGTAGTTAAAGATTCGATTTCACCCCAAAATTTATTTGAAGAAGTGGCTTCTCACTTAATCTCTCACATTTATTCAGAAGCTATTAAAACCAACAATTTAAAACCAATAATTCAACCTCAAATAAAATTCAAAAACGAGCATCCAGATTTTGATCATAATTGGGAAATCGAAATTACTAGCTGTGAATTACCCGAAATTGAGCTTAATGAAAAATATCAAGCCGAAATTAAAAAAATAAATTCCAACAAAGACATTAAAGACGAAAATCAAAAAATGGATCAAATTATAAAAGCTTTGATTAATAACGCAAAACTAACTTTACCAGAAATATTAATTGAATCTGATCTCCAATCACACTTGTCTGGTTTAGTTGATCAAGCCAATCAAGCCGGTATTACTGTGACTCAATATTTAGAATCACAAAAACAAACACTTGATGGTTACAAAGAAAATCTTAAAAAAAGAATAATTGATGAATGGACTATAAATCTTTCTATAAATAAAATCGCCAAAGACAATAAGATTGAAGTTACCGAAGACGAAGTCAAAACCATTTTAGCTAAAAACCCTTCTCTGTCAAAAAATATCAACATGGTTTACTATCTTCTTACCCAGCAAAAGGTATTTGATTTCCTCAAAAAATAGATTTTTGTGCTAAAATAGGCCACTATGGCAGGTGGTTTCGGATTTAAATTGAATCCTAAAAATAAAAATTTAACCAAAAAAAACAACAACGAAGTTCTCAAAGATCTTCCAGATTCTTCTGTAAAAAAAAGTCCACCTAAACTTTTTGGGACTCTTTTCCCTGGTCAAAGTGTTGAAATAAATCCCTCCTCAAAAGAACCTAAAATAAATTGGAGCCAAGAGTTTATCACCAAATCGCTAACCCAAGAACAATCTCTGTTTGTCAACCAACACGCTCAAGAAGTCCAAAAATCCATTCAAGATATTCGTTTTGAAATAAAAAAATTGGCCGAAAGTACACAAAATTTAGATAATGAAATTCAACAAGTAGTTTATCAAAATATCCCCCAAGCCAGCGAGTATCAAATTACTTTTTTAAATCGAATTAAAAACTTAATTATCAAATTCCGCCAAAACATTGACCAATCTTGTGTTTGGCTAAATAGTCTTAACCACAAAAAATCTCGCAAAAATGCTTTTTGGGGTAACGTCAAAAATAAAAAGAATGGGGGAGAACAGTATTTATTTAGTAGTGAACACTCTGCCTCCCGCTCAGCTAACTAATTGTGAGTCTAAGAGGACTCGGACCTCTGACCTCTTCGATGTCAACGAAGCGCTCTAACCAACTGAGCTATAGACTCTTAAGTAACGGAAAGTATAACTTATTTTCTATCTAAAAAAAAGAGGTCACCCCAATACTTCGGGATTAGACTCACACTACCGATATTTATAAATATTTATATATTCACCCGATTTTACCAACGGATAG
>CAZCYK010000076.1:0-2980 GCA_964502975.1 uncultured Gammaproteobacteria bacterium
GCGGGGGAGCCAATTAAAAATACACATAAAGATACGCCATAATAGTTTTTATGTCATGATAAAATAAGGTAGATTTATACTTTTAGATTAATCATTTCAATCGGTGAGCTCAACAAATTGCTTATTTATCTAAATCATTTTATTATTAGTAATAATGAAAAATTTATCTCGGATAAAATTTTTTAAAAAGATAAGTAAGTATAGTAAAATTGCTATCTTAAGATTTAAGATAAAAATTTTGAAACTTCCGTTTTTCTCAAAATTATTAGTTTTTGTATTTAGCGCTGTTGCAATTTTAGTATTACTAATATCTTTTTTAAAACTAAAACAAAACCAAAATATAACAAAGGATATTCTCCCAACGACTCCAACTGCTACTCCAACTATTACTTATCCAACAAAATCTCCTACCAAAAATGAAGATACGGCCACGGATTATGTTGAAGATGACAAATTTAATGGGAGTGTGGTTATTAGTTATAAAGGTGAAATTTTTAAAGTATCAGGAGAAAATAAAACTAAAAATATAGGTAACAAAAATTTTTCTGAACTTAAACAATTTAATGGTTTCCCACAAACTTGGGACAATGATGTAAGTTCTAGAATTATAGATAGAGTAATTTATTCAAAAGATAATAATCAGGTTATTCTAAGGTTAGCTAATATAGATAAAACTAAACCTATTAATGAGATGACCAATTATTGGGATCCTATTCCAGATAAAGATTATCTATGTGATTTTATTTCAAAACAATGTGCTATCACGGACTTATTAAGCAATATAGAAAAAGATAATAAATATATGTCTTTAACTGGTTTTGAAACAAACGAAAAGGTATTTGGTGCTATCTATTACCAATTTGCGAAAGAAAATAGTAATCAAGCTATCGTCTATGATCTTAAAACTAAAACATATAAAAAAACACCAATTGGCAAAGATTATTACTTTGCAAATGGATTTTATGACGATTCATTTAATAGAGTCGCTTTATCAAAATCCGACGACATCCTAGACATTTTTTTTACTGACGATTTAAACAAAATAAAAAACAGTATTGACTTGTCGGGTGAATGTATATCTGATAAGAATGACGGTCTAAGAAGTTTAAGTTGGTCAGATAAATATATTGCTTTTGGAACCGGGAAAAATATTTGTCTTGTTGATATTAAAACTAATAAAATATCAAAGGTTTATACAGACACAACTCCAACTGGTCAAGTTTGGTGGAATTTTAATTACTTGCAACTAGATTATCCCTATATCTATTTTGTAGACTATATTTCTGATGACAATAGTATTGAAAGTCTTCCAAAAGAACAGATTTTAAAATCAATCAATTTGGAAAATGGAAATAGTATTAAAAGTTTATTAACTAAACCAATGAATAATATTTTTTCGGATTCTACAATAAATATTATAAAAAATGGTCTTTATATACCAAGTTATTGGGATGAGAAATAGTACTGAATCTGTTCCACTCAGCGAGCAACACACACATTACACGGTAAGATACGTAATAATCGTTTTTATGTCATGATAAAATAGGATAAATTATATTTTTATATAAAACATTCTGGTCATCAAGTCCCAGTATTTTATTTAACAATCTTTGATTCATCCAGTGATAATATTGTGTATGAAGAAAAACATATCTATTCCAATCTCGGTATTTTATATTCTTACCCTTTTATATCCGGTTATTATTGGTATTGTTTCATCTGATTTTAGCTGGCCTTTTCTTTTTTTATTATACATTTTAGTAATCTGGTTTTTTTTGTCAGTTATTTTTTTATTTGTTTCTGCAATATATTTATTTTTTAATAAAAAAAATCATGAGAAAAAAACTATTATCATTAAAAATATTAAAAAATATTTTTGGTTACTTATTATAAATTTTGGATTATTGATAACAGCTCAATTAATTTTTCATCCATTTACTACCATATCAGGATATAAGCTTTGTAACCCTTGTCAACCTATTATTTATTCAAAATAAGCAATTATTAACCATGGAAGAAACAAATATCCCAACCGATATAAATCAACCTGTTGAGACTCCACTAATTAACCCAATAACCCCTAAACCAAATAATACACAAAAATATTTATTGATACTTTTTGCCATTTTAATAATTTTATATCTATTTGGAGGAATATTTTCTCAAATATTACAAACGAAAAAATCTAAATTATCAAATAACCGTATTATTGAACCAACACCTACCTTTGTTTCTACACCAACACCTAGATCTATTCCTCTACCAACAACACCAGCGTCGTGTCTCCCAACTAATATTATTGATAAATCTGTATATAAAGGTTCAAACATTACCGACTGGATTGATTATGAAAACTCCGAATTTGGTTTTGCTTTTTCTTATCCAAAAGAATTTGGTAAAGTAAAAGTTACTTCAACTATTGGGGAAGGTTGTCACACCGAGAGTCAAGCTCGTGTAATTAAGTTCATGTTTTATCAAAAAGAAGAAGACTGCACTAATGGTCATGGGTGGACATGTGGAAATGTGATAGAAATAGAAGCTGCTGCACCTGATTTTTCTGGTTATGGAAACGACAGACAAGATGCCTATTCAGCTGGTTTTATTAAAAATAAAGACGGAAGTGTTAGTTATAAATTGATAACGCAAAAATTACTAGAGGACATACCTGAATATAGAAATCCAATCTTTTTCAAAGGTATTAATACTGAAGGAATTATTGATTCTTTCTTGGATGGGATGTATAACAAAAATATTACAAAAATTATTTTTAATTTAAAGCATCAAGAAATTACTGGTATTGGATTTATGACTATGGATGAAATCGGAGAAACAAAAAATACAGAAGTATTAAAATCAATTGCCACGACTTTTAGACTTTTAAACTAATTTTGGCAAGGTAAAAGTTTCGGATGTTGTCCATTTGGCGGAGCTAACGTCAAGATAAATCGGTAAGATACGCAATAAATGTTCTTAAGTCATG
>CAZCYK010000077.1:0-2934 GCA_964502975.1 uncultured Gammaproteobacteria bacterium
CTTTAATAGTATTAACTATAGCTAATTTTTCTTCTTTTGACAAAGTGTTGTTTTCTGCTTGACCATTTTTAATAGTTTTTGCATAGATTCTGGTTACATCACGATTATGTAAAGATGTAAGAATCACGCCGGAATCTGTTTGATCTAATATAGTAAGAATAAAACTTTGGTTCCCGCCAACATTTTCAAAAGGATTAAACCGTGTTACATTTATTTTGCACCTTGCGTCCAAAGTTGTTGGCTTAACATTTTGATTAAGTTTATTTTTTTGATATAAAGCTTTTGAGATTAGAAATAGCCAAATCGAATTAATAATTACTAGTATATAAATTATGATTGACATACTTTCATTTATTGTAGCAAAAATTCTATGCTATACTGGCTTTAGAAAATGATTCAGGAAGAAAATATCAAATATTTAAAAAAAGATTTGACTAAAAGCTTGATTTTAAGCCTGGTTTCAATTATGGTGTTAGTTGCTATCTATTTATTCGTTAATTTTAAGGGGGTGAAGTTTTAAAATGCCAACTATTAAATTTTATAACGTAAAATCACGAAAATCGATTGAAGTAGATGTAAGTAAAGTAGAAAAAGTAATGCTTAAAAATGGTAGACCAGCAGCTCAGACTATGGATCCAGAAACTGGAACCAAAATGTTCAAAATTTTGTCAGCAGCTGATGCCGCTTTGCTTAAATAAATACGGTAAAATATAAATTGACCTCTAAAGAAATTGAAGTGTCAATCCCGATTTTTGATGAGAATCAAAAATCGTGGAAGGAAAGTCTGGACCACAAAAAACACAGGATTCAAAAATATAGGAGTCCGAGCAATCGGACGGCAATGTTACAGAGACGAGTAAGCAAGCCGCCTTCGCAAGAAGCTACGGCGAGCCTAAGTGAAACGAGCATCCTCCTGGTGGAAATCTTAAGATGGGGCGTTAACATCTTGTTTTTGAGAGTCCCAGGTAAAGAGAATAGATAGATGACACATAAACAGAATCCAGCTTAACAGTTTCTTTGGAGGTTTTTTGTAGATAAAAAATATTGTTATACTGTAAGAAATGGATATAAAAATAAATTTATCAAGTGCAACGATAATTAAAATAAATGGATTAGAAAAAGATGAAATTGCTTATAATCCGGCAGTAATAATTGATAGAATTGACAGTAAGATAGAAATAATTTTAGCTTTAAGAGTTGAAGATAAGAAAAGTTTTTGGTTGGGTGAGGTATATAACCCACATATAAGATTTTTTAAATTTGAAAACAATGTTTTGAACCCAATTAGAAATGCTCCCATTTTTAAAATGCATGAAGACGCTTTTGCAACTTGGTATCAAGAGGCAGGTGAGAAAAAAATATTATTTGGAGCGGTTTTTGTTGACAGAACTAATAGGCTTACCCCTCAAGTCACAACAAGATTTTACACTGCAAATAATTTTATGAATCTTGACCCAAAACAAAAACCAATCGCAATAATTCATGATATGAAAGATATTCGATTGGTACAAAACCCAAATGATGGTAAATTTTTTGTGTTAACTAGGCCAACAAAGGGTGACAAAGTCGGAGAAGGAAGAATTGGTTTTATGAAAATTGACGGATTGAAAGACTTAAATGACGAGACGGTAAATCGAGCAAAATTGTTGCCGATAGAAGGAATAGGTATCAAAGAAAAAATTGGCTCAAATGAGGTCCATTTTGTAAAAATAAATAATAAACCTCAACTTTTGGTATATAGCCATATAGCAAGATGTGATGATGATGACTGGGAAAAAGGTATTCTTCACTATCAAGCGATGAGATTTATTTTTGATCCTTTAATCCCTTTTAATCAACCTATTATTCCAGAAATAATTTTATCAACAAAAAAAGTTGGAGGACACAGAAGAGGAAAATATCCTCGAACCAAAGATGTAGTATTTACAGGGGGAAAAGGGATCCAGTTTGGAGAAAAATTAATACCTGGTTTAGTGTTTTACGGAATTGGTGACAATAATGTAGCAGTTGGACAGGAGCCTACTTTTTCTCAATTAATACCTTAAAAATTGTTTGAAGAGTAAGGAACAGTGGTAGGGCTAAAATTGCACCGATTACTCCACCTAGTTTTGCACCAGAAGCAATCAATAAAATGGTTATTAAAGGGTTGAAGCCAACAGTTTGTTTCATTATGCGAGGTACAATAATATTATTTTCTAATTGTTGAATTACAGTACCAACGACGATTGCCATAATTCCTGTTAGCGGAGAAACAGTAAATCCTACTAAGGCAGCAAGTGCAGTGGCCACAGTTGGACCAATAGAAGGAACGGCTTCAAGTAAACCGGCAAAAATTGCTAATGGAACAGCGTATCGAAGACCCAAAATTGTATAGCCAATATAGGAAAGAATACCAATTATAGTCATTAGAAAAAATTCGGCGTTGACCCATCTACCCAATCTGGCTTCAAGCTCTTCAATAATAGCAACCATTTTTTCTTTTCCTTTTTCTCCAAACATATCATGACCGTATTTAGAAAAATTCTTTTTTTCCAATAAAAGATAAAAGGTTAAAAACAAAACAACAAAACCGGAGATAACATTTGACACAACCGAAATGGCAATTTTGGCTATACCACCAGGAATATTTTCTAAAATTTTAAACTGCGAAGACAAATCAATTGGATTTGAACCAAAAATTTTAATATTTTTTACTGCTTGTGGAAGGGATTGAATAAGTCCGGTAGTTTGTTCGGTTAGAATTGGAACAATACCAGCAACAACAAAAGATATTACTCCCAAAATAACAATATATAAGATAAATATTCCTAACGGACGGGGAATTTTGTATTTTTCGAAACGAGTGACGGCTGGATTTAAGGCTTCCATTAAAACAAAACTGATAAAAAGTAAAACAATAAGTGTCCGAATTTGCCAAAGGATAACTAAGCCTAA
>CAZCYK010000078.1:0-2919 GCA_964502975.1 uncultured Gammaproteobacteria bacterium
TCAAAAAAGTCTATTTCCAACATCAGGGAGTAAAACTAACTGATGATGAGGCCAACACTAAAGGATTGGAAGTTTTGGAAATGGTGAAAATAGTTTTTCGTGACATCCCCAAAAATGAATATGAACATTTCAAGAGAAATCTATCGCATTAGGGATTTGAGTGAAGCTGGAGTTTTGTTGGTTAGTGGTAAAAAACTGATTGAAATAGAAAAGGAAGGAAGTGTTTGCTGGTTTGAGTTTGAGGATTTTGATGATTGTAAAAGAATTTCAGAATTATTTTGGTTTGGGGAACTTATGGTCAATGCTAAAAGTTACTACGATGCCATTACTAGATTGAAAAGTCGCATATTTCAACTCCAATAAAAAAATATGGAAAAAATTGATATTGATATTAAAAATAATGAATTTCACCCAAATCGTTATGGTATGTATATTCCTTATGGTATCCAATCCTTACCTAAAGAAACACTTCCAGATGCCTGTAAATTATTGCTTTGCCGAATAAAGGCGTTGTCTAAAAAGAAGGGTTATTGTTATGAATACAATATAGGACTTGCTCACGATTTAGGTAAAGCAAAGCCCACAATTACTAGACTTTTAGCAATGCTAAAAAAGAGCGGTTATATCCGTATTCAAGAGTCTTCATATAATCAAGGACACGAAGAAAGAAGACATATTTATTTGACTGATAAAACAAAAAAGTTATGTGATGACACCAATACCCATATCAAAAATGAGACTACACCCCATATCAATAATGATGATATTAGTAACAAAGAAAATTTAAGTAACACAGAGAATAAAAGAGGGTCGTCTTACAACGACTCTCCTTTTTCTTTTGAAGAAATAATTCCAACCATTAAATGTCCAGTAGAAATAAATAAAGCGATTACTTATTATCTTAATTTCTACCAAAATCATTTTAATCAAAATCATCCAAGACTTAGAAGAAATCAATGGGAAAGAATAGTTAATGAATTATCAGCTTCGGACTTATGTGCTTTAGGTGACGATTCTTACACAGAACTTATTCAAAATCATTTCGCTACAAAATACGCTGACGGATGTAATTACCACATCACACATTTTGCTAGTCAAAAAATTATTGAAAATAGAAGTTGTGAAATTTATAAGTAAAAAGTTATAATTTAATTAAATAAATATGGAAAATACCATAAAAAGCAACAGTCTTCGTTACTTCATTTACTGCCGAAAAAGCAGTGACAGTGAGGATAAGCAAATAGCTTCCTTGCCAGAACAAATTAAAGAATTGACAGAAAAGGCAATAAAAGAAAACCTTCAAGTCGTAGATATTCTACAAGAATCTAGGTCAGCCTTTCATACTGGCAGACCTAAATTTGAAGAAATGATGAGTCGGATTGATAAAGGTGAGGCTAATGCTATATTAGTTTGGGCTTCAAACAGAGTTGCCAGAAATATGTCAGACGGCGGCCGGTTTATTTATAAGTTTGATGAAGGAAGACTGATAGAACTTAGAACAAAATCAGGCTCTTTTCACAACACTCCAGAAGATAAATTTGCTTTAAGTATTGATTTTTCTGTTGCCAAAAAATCATCTGATGATTTAAGCGAGGCGGTTAAAAGAGGTAATCGTTACAAGTTCTTTGACTTAAAGGAATGGGGAGGCTGTGCCAAGCCTGGATATAAAAACTATACTGACCCAGTTACCAAAGCAAACCATATTACTTCTGATGGTAAGAGATTCAGATTGTTAAGAGAAGCCCTAGTTGATGTTGCCAAAGGTAAATTAACACCAATGAAGGCTCTTTATCGTCTCAATGTTGATAGAAAATACAAGACTAGGCCAACAGCTAAATTAGGAGGTAAATCACTAAGTAAAGCTGCCTTCTATCGGATTTTAACCAATCCCTTCTATTATGGCTTAATGGTTCGTAGGATTGATGGTAAAGTCTGTGAAATAAATGGAACTCATCCTCCAATGATTAGTCAAGATGATTTTAATCGGATTCAAATTAGAATAGGAAATAATGGCCCAAAAGTTAGAAAAATAAATTTTCCTTTCAAATCAGTTTTGAAATGTGGCGAGTGTGGAGGTTCTGTCACTTGTGAAGAAAAATGGCAAATGATTTGCACAAATTGTAGAAAAAAATTTCATAAAGGAGACAAAACAATTAGATGTCCTCAGTGTGGTGAGTTAATCACAGAGATGAAAAATCCAAAGGTTTTACATTATGTGTTTTATCACTGCACTAAAAGGGTTCACAATAATTGTTCTCAAGGTAGTGTCTCTTACGAAGACTTAAAAACAGCTATCAAAAATGAGTTAGACAGATATGAAATTCCTGATTATTATCGTGATTGGGCTATTGAGCATCTTCAAGAGGTAATTGATGACGATATAACAACCCAGACAGTAATCAAAGAAAACTTAATTGAACAATTCAATCTTGTCACTAAGAATATAGCTAATTTGGTTAGAGTTAGGTGTTCCAAAGATTACATAGACCCGACAATTCAGGAGGCTTACGATGAGGAAGAAAAGAAGTTGGCAAAAGATAAGAGGGATATTGAAAGGAGACTAGAAGAATGGAGTCTTGACCAAGATAAATGGGTGACTGCAACAAAAGAAACATTTAATTTTTCTTGTTTTGCTAAGTATTGGTTTGAGCAAGGTGACCCAGAGACAAAGACTTGGGTTCTTTCAAAGCTCGGTCAGAACCTAACTTTAGAGGGTAAAAAACTCCATATCAGTGGGGATATTCCATTTTACCTAGTAGAGAAAATGAAGAATGGTGTCCGTCAAGAATTAAAACGGTTAGAACCTGATAAAATACCACAACTTTCCAAAGAATCTCTTACCATTTCAGGGGTCAGTAACACAGTGCGGAGGAGGTGGGATTCGAACCCACGAGTCCTTTCGAACACACGCTTTCCAGG
>CAZCYK010000079.1:0-2876 GCA_964502975.1 uncultured Gammaproteobacteria bacterium
ATATTTCTACTAGTCAACAAGCTGGTAAATATGCCGATCTTGCTTGGTCAATTGCCAATTATTCCTATGATTCCAGTAAATCCGTATTGGCTTTAGCAGGTAGTGAAGGAAAGATTGATACTAACTTTGTTGGAACTGAAGTTAAAGTTGGTGGTAACTATCAAAATTCAGTTTCAGCTGAAGTTGAACAAATCAATCATACTACTGGTCAAGTTCTTGGTGCTTCTACTGAACTTCCAGGTACAGGTGCCGCTACTATCTGGATGATAATTAGTGGACTTTTAGGACTAGTTGGTTTTAGTCTTTTAAAATTTAACAAAAAAACTATGTTAACTATATTATTAACCTTATTAAGTTTTGGACTAATTATTACTCCAGCCAAAGCTCAAAGTGTCAATCTTTCTGTTCGTTTAGAAGAACCAAAAACTCCATCTCGAATTAAAGAAATTGAGTTGAAATATGTTGCTCTCGATATTCAAGGTCGAGGAGTCACTGCATATTGTCTTAAAAAAGGACCTACAGATTCTGGATTTGTTCAATTTAGTTCTGAAACTTTATCTGGAGTTAGTGGCAACGCTTCTCATTGTTCTTTAGTATCAGCTATTACTGACAATGGTTCTTACCAATTCCAAGTTAAAGCTATTGCCGGTGGTGAAGAAAGTTACAGTAATACTGTTTCTCTTGATTACAATACTTCTGTCCCTGGTACTCCGGTCGATTATCGCAAAGAGCAAATCAATAATTGTGATTTCAAAATCCACTTTAAAACAGCCGATGATAGCGGTAAAACAGTTAAAGTAGAGTTATATCGATCAACCGATTCCAATTTTTCTGCCAATAACGAGTCATTAGTCGTTTCTACTGATATTGGTTCCAATCAAGAAAAAGATATTTGGAATAATGTTCCAGATTGTTCAAAAGTTTATTACTTTGCTCTTCGAGCTTTTGATAGTGCTGGTAACGGTTCAGGTCTAACAGGCGATAAAATTACCATTACCACCACTACGACCACCACTGAAAATACCATCGGTCAAGCTGGTCAAGGTGTCGGTGCAATTCCAATTATTGGTAGCGATATTCCCACTGAAGGTAGTGACCAAATTACCCCTCCAGGTGGTGAAACAACTATAGACCAATCTCCTTCAGGTGAAAATGGCCAAGTTTTGGGAACTGAACAAGGAAAACTAGGTAATTTTATTACTGAACACAAAGTCATCTCAGGTCTTATTGCTCTAGCAATTTTGGGTATAATTATCTATGCCATCAAAAAATTCAAGAAAAACAAAAAAAGATAAACAAGTTTTTCCGATAATTAGTTTGATTGGCGTAGTTCTGGTTCTGGCTGCTTTATTTATTCCTATCAAAACATATGCTCCGGTTTTAAAAGCCGAAATAATTTATCAATTGAAAAAAAAAGCAGATCAACCCAAAGAATTTACCCCCATCGATTCTCAGTTTTCCATTATCATTCCCAAAATCAACGCCAACGCCAAAGTAATTAGAAATGTAAATCCTTACGAATCATCAGAATATCAAAAAGCCCTAACTCAAGGAGTCGCTCATGCCAGTGGCACTGCTACCCCCGATCAATTTGGTAATGTTTTTATTTTTGCCCACAGTGCCACCAATTGGTATCAAGCCAATGACTATAACGCGGTTTTTTATTTACTCAATAAACTAGTTGCGGGGGATAGTATCATCGTTTACTTTGAAAATATTCCCTACAATTATTCTGTCGATGAAATAAAATTTGTTAAACCAGCCGAAGTCGACTATTTATCTAATAATCTAAATACTAATCAACTAACCCTCATGACTTGTTGGCCACCCGGGACTACTCTCAAACGCCTGATAGTTGTTGCCACCAAAAAATGAAAATCACCAATCCCCACCATCTTGAATTATTAAAATTAATCAACAAATCAAAATCTGGTTGTAAGCCGACTGATGTTGTTTGGGTACAAAAATATTTAGGTAGCAACAAAATTTTTCATGGTTTTAGTTCTCGTCAAATGAGTTTATTAGTCAAAACATTTTTAGAGGATAATAAACTAAGTGAATCTCAATCTTTAGAATTACTAAATTCTCTTTATCAAAATGGCACTACATATACCGAAATCGCTCTGGCCGCAATGATTTTGCCCCTCACTCCACTAATCAAATCTTTTGATCCAAAACATCTTGATTTATGGTTAAATTACACCCATGGCTGGGCCGAAAACGATATTTTGTGTCAATCAAATTTTTCCTCCGATATCCTGCTTTCAAATTGGGAAAATTGGCAAAAATGGCTTAAAAAGTTTAACCAAGATAAAAATATCAACAAACGCCGCGCCAGTCTAGTTTTGCTCACTAAACCTCTCCGCCAATCAAACGATTTGCGATTATTAAAAATCGCTTTTGAAAATATTGAAAATTTGAAGTTAGAAAAAGAAATATTAATTACCAAAGCCGTTTCTTGGGCTCTTCGGGCTTTGATAAAATTTCACAAAGAAGAAGTTCTAGATTATTTAGAAAAAAATAAAGACACTCTCCCAAAAATTGCTTATCGCGAAGCCCTTTCTAAATCCCTAACCGGCAAAAAATACATCAACAAATCCAAAAAACAAGTAATTATTTAATTTGTTTAATTTTGTTTAAATAATTTTTTGGAGTTGAAACTTTTTCCTTAATTTTTCTTTCAATATTAATTCTGGCTTGTCCCGCTGCTTTTCCGCCATCATTAGCATCTTTTTTTAGTCTTGGAAATCCAGTAGAGTTTTTATTTCTAGTAATTCTAGTCGTAGTTGTTTCTGCTAGCATTGTAAAAATTAATTCCATATCATCCATATGATCTCTTAAGTTTTCTTTTTTTAATTTCTTAAATTTTTTATAAT
>CAZCYK010000080.1:0-2846 GCA_964502975.1 uncultured Gammaproteobacteria bacterium
TAACAATTTGCGAGATTAGTCAAAAGCACGCTCTAACAGGCTTGTTATTTGGAAACTATTTATTAGTTTTCAGCTATCAAGCCTGCAAAAGCGCAGTATTGCTTGAAATTTTAGAAAGGAAGGTGGTGACAACCAGTGTGGAATCCTCGTGTTTTTCTGACAAACTAGTACGACCAACCGTGGCAATGACAACTTGTTGTTACCACAAAAGAACTATTCAGAAACTAAACCAACCAAAAAAAATAGGAGGTTTATCCCCATGAAGAAACTAATTGCATTGGTTCTAATTCTCATGCTCATGGTGAGCGCTCTTCCCACCCTGGCCGACAGTGTTGTCATTCAAGACATCGGATACATTAAGTATTCGATCGACGGCGAGGTCTGGGTCAATGCACCGGAATACATCGGTGACTACGGTCATCGCGTGGCTTTCCAGTGTAGCTCGGCACTATTCCCCAACGCTCCATGGAACTACAAATTTAGTGATCCTGAATGGAAGAAAATCGAATCCACCTGGATTAAGGTTCAAGTACTCGTTCCCGAGAATACAATTTCCCGCATATGGGCCTATTCTTGGAAACAAGGAGGTAACACCTACAATGGTGGCTATCTCCTGGAACTCGACCCAGGCTACTATGATTTCACCATTAAAAACGGTGAAATTCAAAACTGGCCAAAAAGCGAGCCATTCTCTGTGGTAGACCTTACCCGCATCTTTCAACAAAAGCGCGACGGTAACGTCAATATCAAGAACCCGCTCGCGTTTACTGGCATTACCGCCAACCTTGTGGAAAGAATCCCCAACGACCTGGTATATACCAAAGTTGTCGTCGGACCCGTGACCTCAATTAAAGCTGACTAATCCGCAAAACTGACCTACGCTGGGGACCAAAAAAAAGAAAAATATTTTGGGCTGCACAATGCAACCAAAACCCATTTTTCTTTTTTCCCCAGCACCCAACATCCGATGTGTATCGGATCTGATGAGTCCAAAAGGACGAATTGGGAATAAAATTATGACTAAAACAAAAAAACCTTTAATTACTGTCTATATGCCAGTTTTTAATGCCTCCAAATTCTTGGATCAATCTATCACCAGTATACTTGATCAAACTTTTTCCAATTTTGAATTTATCATTGTTGACGATGCCTCTACCGACAATTCTTGGAAAATAATTAAGTCATATGCCAAAAAAGATTCCCGTATTATTGCTATTAAAAATAAAATTAATTTAGGTGTCAGTCTAACTTCCAATATCGCCATTTCTCAAGCTCGAGCAAAGTTCTTAGCTCGTATGGACGCTGATGATATCTCACTTCCCGACCGTCTTGATAAACAATTCAATTATCTAAAAAATCACTGTCAAGTTGTTGCTATTGGTGGCCAATGTGTCGTCATCGATGAATTTGACAATGTCATTGGTAACAAAAATTTCCCGACTAAATTTAACAAAATTAAAGATATGATTTTTTGGGCTATCCCTATGCAACAACCATCTATGATGGTCAATCTTTCTAAATTACCCAAAAACTTTAAATGGTATCAACCAAATCAATCTTCCGCCGAGGAAATCAATATCATGTTTCGCTTTATGCTTTATGGTCAAATTACTAATCTTGAAGATAATTTGCTTTTTTATCGTCACTTAAATGGTAGTTTATCTCACAAAAACCCTAAAGCTACTTTTAAATTAACTATCAAAAGTCGTTTTAATGCTCTCAAACTAGGATTCAGACCTAACCTAAAGGCTATTGTTATCAATCTAATGCAAATTGGCGTCGTTTTTTTAATTCCCAATTATCTAATCAACGAAATCTGGTGTCATATCCGTGGTATCAAAAAGCCGTCCGGTCTTACTGTTGGGACTTTTGCCAAAGCTCAAGTATAATTTAACTAGTGACATTTACTTCTAAGTTTAAAAAATATTTCTATCCGATTGCTCTATTTCTAATCACTTGTTTTTTGTGTCTCAAAAATTATACCCCACAGACATTCTTAGTCGGTTGGGATAATCTCATGCCCGAACTTGACATCAAGATGAATTTGGGTCGCTCATTTTCTTCTGTTTGGCAAACATATCAAGGCCTTGGCCTGGTTGGAGGCATGGCCCACAGTACCGATCTAATCCGTCAACTTATTATTCTTCCTTTTACCCTCATTCTCCCAACCAACCTAATTCGCTATTTTTGGCATTTTTCCATGATATTTTTGGGAACTTTTGGGGTCTATTTTGGCCTAAAAAAAACTATAAAACTAAGACAATCAACTTCTTTTATTGCCGCTCTTTTTTATCTTTTAAGCTTCGGCTCTGTCCAAAACTTTTGGGCACCTCTTGAAACTTTTTCTTGCTTTTGGGGATTTTTCCCTTGGTTAATTTTTTACTTAATTGACTATCTTGATCAGCCTAATCGTAAAAATCTTGCCAAACTTCTTTTAGTCAACCTTTTAGCAATTCCTAGCTTTTATGTTCAAACCGTTTTTATTGTCTATTTATTATGTTTACTAATTATATTTATAATTCATCCCAAATCGTTTTCCACTCTTATCAAAATTGGGTTAATTAATTCTTTTTGGCTTTTACCTCTTGTTTATTTTCTCGTCACCAACCTAAATGGCCCTACCAACGGTTTTGGAAATCTCATGTCCAACGAAGAAACTGTTTTAAGAAATGTTCACCGTGGAGGATTTTTAGATTTCCTTCTTCTTCGTGGTTATTATTTCGACTTTCCCAAAAATAATGGTTTTCTCATGAACTCTTGGCAAAACTATTTTTCCTCATTTATCCCAACTTTTTTTGGGATTATGCTTGGTCTCTCGGCTTTTGCCGGATTCGTTACTCTAGTTT
>CAZCYK010000081.1:0-2832 GCA_964502975.1 uncultured Gammaproteobacteria bacterium
AGTTGCCATTTACTGTTTCAGCACCGGTGAGTGCTACTGTTGACGTGAAAGCAAACGGTCAAGATTATTTAACTATAACATCCGGCACAAGGGTTGGAATTACGTGGAATTCTTATAATTCTACAAGTTGTTCTTGTTCTCCGTCGTGTGGAAATTCTTGGGGTAGCTATCCTTCAACCCCTTTTTTTGGTGGTGATGTTTATCCAACATCCACTACTACATATACAGTTAGCTGCGATCCTTGGTAGTAGCATACTTAAGGCTTGACTTTTCTTAAAATTTATACTATACTATAAAAAAATACATTAACAACAATGAAAAAGATTATCTTTTTGACAGTATTCGCTTGCTTGTTGACAATGTTAGCAAGTTGCGATCCGGAGCCGATTCCCCCGGGACCGTCTCCTGTGACCTACACGATCTCTACCGTTATAAGCGGTAAAGGATTGGTAAACCCAGATAAGCTGTCAATGATAAATCTTGGCAGCAACGTGACTTTAAAATTCACTCCAGAAACAGGATATTCGTTGTATTCTGTGAAAATAAACGGAGTAATTGTTGAAGAGATACAGCCGACGGGCGTAGAGGTGTTTTATGTTGTTAAAAACATAAACAAAAATATCCTGGTTGAAGCTTTATTTATAGAGACAAATATCTTGGTTTTCTCGGTTAAATCTACGGCTGAAAAACCGTGGATGATAACGATTTGGAACTCGTACAAAGCAAGTGACGGATCGTTTCTTGAGCGACTTAACCTAAACGAAGAAAACAAAACCGACAAATATTATTTCTTGTATCCATCAATGTCGGTTGTGGTTCTTGAGAAAGATGGAGGAATTAGAAATGGCTCCTGGAGCCTCAAGCAATCAGTAATCACTATAGATTACCATGATTATCCATTATTGGAGCTTACCCCAAACAAGTTTACCTATAAGACCCAACAAGTTTGGAGTAATCATCATGATTGCTTCGTATTTTACACCATAACTCTTGAAAGAGAGGAGTGATTGCAAAAGTAAAATTATTTTAAGAGCCGATTCTCGCAAGAGGTCGGTTTTTTAATTGACAAAAGGATTTATTGTTATAATCTTAAATCAAAACAAGCAACTTAAAACCCTTATATATATGAAAAAGCCAGTATTCCTTTCAGTGGTTTTGACCATCCTGGCCTTGATGCTTACAGGGTGCGACAAACCGGAGCCACCAGCTCCAGCGGTTTTCTATACGCTTTCCACCATAGTAAGTGGTAAGGGGGCGGTAAACCCAGACAAACTGTCAGGAATAGTGCTTGGCAGTAATGTAAACTTGAAGCTTACACCAGAAATTGGATATTCACTTTACTCTGTTAAAATAAACGGAGTAAAGATTGAAGATATTCAACCTTCCACAACAGAAATTTCTTACACCATTCAAAATATTAACAAGAATCAATATATTGAGGTGGTGTTTGAAGAAACAGATGTTCTTATCTTGTCTGCTAAATCCACAAACGAAAAACCGTGGATGCTGACCAGAATTGGACTGTATAAGGTTGAAGGCGATGTTTTTATTCGTAATATAAATTTAACTCAAGCGGAGAAGACGGACAGGTATTACTTTATATATCCATCAATGAAAACCGTAGTTTATCAATTAGACGGAGGGATTCGTAATGGTGAGTGGGGTTTAAGACAAAGAATATTAAAACTTGGTAGCACAGACTTTGGGGTTTTAGAACTAACCAGTAATAAGTTTGTTTTTAAGGCTTCACCTATTTGGAGCAATGCAGATAACTGTTATATTTATGCTGTATATAACCTAGAAAGAAATTAATTCTTTCTAGAATAATACTAGACCGTTTCGATTTTAATCGAAACGGTCTTTTTAATTCTCAAACCAATGATACCTTTGACGATATTGTTAATTTTATTTATTTAAACGTTTGTCTTGTAGTAGCTTTTTTATTTCCACAATATAGTTTTCTGATATTCTGTGATCAGTATTTTTAATTAGAATATCTCCTTTTTCATTTTCTTTATCTCCGTAAATTAAAATCGAGGGAGATTTTATTTTATTTTTTAAGTTATTTTTTATATCATCCAGTATTTTTTTACCAATGACTTCTCTGAGTATTTTTTCTTGTTCGCCACCCCCGAAATGTCTAAGAGGAGTCATCGATGCAAAAATAGTTAAAGCACATTTATTTTCTTGGGAAACTAATCTGGCAAGTAGTGCCCCCATTGAAAAACCAAATAAAACTGAGTTTGGTTCAACATCAAAAATCTGCTTGGATAATTTTTCCTTCCAATTAATATTTTTAAAAACAATGTCAAAACCTAGGTTTTGAATTTCTTTTGCAAGATTTTGATATTGTTTTCTTTTGCATGTTTCTTCCCATCCTGGGATTATGTAAAATTTTGGTTTCATTTTAAAAAATTCTGGCCTTTTTTAAAATAAGGCCAGAATATAATTACTCGGGAACATCAAATTCATTGCTTTTGACTCCCATTACAAACGCCTTCCACTCTGCGTGGCTGAAAAATAGAGTATTTTTAAGTTCGTCGTTTGAGTTTCGCACAGCAACCCCTTCTTTTTTGATGGCAACAGCCACACACGTTTTGGGGTTATTTTTTGACCACTTAGACAACTTAAAATCTGAATCTTTGGTTCTGAATTTTTTAATCATTTCTAACACCTCCTTTTTAAGTAACAAAAATCGAAGTTTCTTTGATATCAATTATATTCTCGGATTAAAATAAAAGCAACAATTATAAAGTTTAGTCAAGTTTGTTCTTGTTAATTTTATTTATAAAAGGTTTTTAAAGGGGTCTTTTGATAAAAAAACAATAGATA
>CAZCYK010000082.1:0-1463 GCA_964502975.1 uncultured Gammaproteobacteria bacterium
GTCAAAAACTCAAATAAAAGAAACTAAAAATATCAACGAGATACCAAAAGAAATTAATAAAGATGAGATGGGGTTATTAAAGGAATTTTATAAATTTGAAGAAAAAATCGTTGAAGCATCAGAGAGGTATTCACCATCAGTTGTGGCTGAATATATTTTGGGAGTAGCCAGAAAATATAACGAATTTTATGCTAAAAATAGGATAATTGGAGAAAAAGAAGAAGTCTTTAGATTATTTTTGACCCAAACTACGGCAAGTGTGATTGAAACAGGATTGGATTTATTGGGGATAGAAACTGTAGAAAAAATGTAGTATAAAATAAATAATATGATTGAAAATTCACAAACAAAAGATAGTGTAAATAATGTAAATCCAATTAATAACGAAATATCTTCAGATTTTCATAGAGGGAGTATTTCTGTTTTAGGAGAAGAACAAATAAGTCCTGAAGAATTAATTGCTCGAAATCCAGATCTTTACGGTAAACCTTCAGTTTGTCAAAAACTTTAATTTAATTAAATATCTTTTTGTATATTTCGGAGTAGTGGGTGACAGGAATAAATTTGATATCTCGTTTTACCTCTTTTGGGATTTCCACCAATGATTTTTGGTTATCTTTGGGAATAAAAATTGTTTTGAGTCCAGCTCGATGAGCGGCAATAGCTTTTTCTTTTAGTCCTCCAATTTCTAAAATATTACCCCTTAAGGTAATCTCACCAGTCATGCCGACATCTTTAGGGATGGCAATATTTTTTAGAGCCGAGACTAGAGCTGTAGTTATGGCTCCTCCAGCTGATGGACCGTCTTTTGGGGTAGCGCCTTCAGGGACATGGATATGAATGTCAATTTTATGAAAATCTTGTTTGATACCAAAGTTTTTTGATTGGCTTCTGACAAAAGACAAAGCGGCTTGACAGGATTCTTTCATCACTGATCCTAATTTTCCAGTTAAAATAAGTTGGCCTTTGCCGGGCATTATATTAACTTCGATAAATAGAATATCGCCACCGACAGAAGTCCAAGCCAAACCAGTAGATACTCCAATTTCATTTTTTTTGCCTTTGAGAGTAGCATTAAATTTTTCGGGTCCTAAAAACTTTTTTAATAAAGTTTGATTGTTCAAATCGACTTTCTTAACTTTTTTGGAAACAATTTTTTTGGCGACTTTTCTAAAGAGTGAAGCAATGGTTCTTTCTAAATTACGAACACCGGCTTCTCGAGTATATTTTTCAATAATATATTTTAAAGTTTCATCTTTGATACTAACAATTTGTTTTGAATTTAAACCGTTGGCAATTAATTCTTTTTCAACCAAATAATTTTTGGCTATATGAAATTTTTCGTCGAGAGTATAACCAGAAAAATTAATAATTTCTAAACGATCTTTTAGGGCAATTGGAATAGTCGAGATATCATTTCCGGTTAGGATAAAAAATACTTTTGACAAGTCTACTGGGAAGTC
>CAZCYK010000082.1:1563-2806 GCA_964502975.1 uncultured Gammaproteobacteria bacterium
TTGGCAATAGATTTTCCAAGAGAGGTTTTCCCTACTCCAGGAGGACCAATAAAACAAAGAATATTGGCAGTGCCGGAAACATCTTCGGATTTTTTAGTTTTGAGTTTATTTTTAAGATGAATGACCGCGAGATATTCTAAAATTCTTTCTTTAACATCTTTGATGCCATAGTGATCTTTGTCTAAAATTTTGTTAGCCTTGTCGATACTAATATCAGTTTGACTATATTTACCCCAAGGTAAGTCAAGAACAGTTTCTAAATAGGTTTTGATATAACTTGACTCGGGTGCCATAGAGCCCATTTCCATCAGCCGATTTAATTCTTTTAGGAGCTTGCGTTTAATATCTTTATTTAATTTTAATTTTTTAATTTTATTTTCGATTTCACTAAACTCTCCCTCACTTGATTCACCAAGTCGTTTTAATTCTTTTTCAATTTGTCGCTTACGTTCTTCTAATACATTACGCTTGACACCAGTGTTAAATTTTTCTTGAGTTTTTTCTTCAATCGATCTTTCCAACTCAGCAATTTTCATTTCTTGTATCAATAATTCTGTGGCTAATTTTAAACGCTGGCTTACCAATAAGGTCTCTAGAAGATTTTGTTTCTCATTAATTTTGGCGTTGACTGAAAAACTGACTTGATCGGCAAGATCACTACTAGAGACTCCAGTGGAAAGTTGCATCATAGCAGGGAGATCAAATTGACGACCTAAGGCAAAAGCTTTTTTTAACTGACTAAGAAGTGTTTCTGCGGATTGTTGAACTTCAGATAAAGGTTCGGGAATGATTGGCAGGTCAACATATTCAGCCATAAAATAAGGAGATGTTTTGATTAGATTGGTGATATTTACTCTTGAAATTCCTTTGACAATAGCGTGAAGATTACCATCAGTTTGCAGTACATGTTCAATTTTGGCTAAAACACCGACATTATAGAGATCCGGCAAAAGAGGTGATTCGATTCGACTATCTTTTTGAGTGGTAATAATTACCAGTTTGTTGGTATTGTCGTAAGCGTGTAAAAGCGAGTTGGTTGATTCTTTACGACCAAAGAACAATGAAGTTTCTATTGAAGGAAAAAGAACGATATTTCGTAATGGTATCAAAGGTAGTACCTTGCGGACGGGCTGGATTGTAGTAACTTTATTAGTAATTTCTGTCATATATTTAGCAGTCTATCAAACAGATTGCTAAGTGTCAATCAATTAATGGTGATATAGTGTAAAATAGGCGTGTGAAA
>CAZCYK010000083.1:0-2724 GCA_964502975.1 uncultured Gammaproteobacteria bacterium
TGATATTGCCAAAAAGATTTCTCGAATTACTTTTCATGAAATTACTAAAGAAGCGGTGGAAGAGGCACTAAAAGAGGCACGAGATGTTGATATGAATTTGGTCAATGCTCAACAAGCCAGAAGGGTATTGGATAGGGTGGTCGGGTATAGTTTGTCACCAATATTGTGGCGAAAAATAAGACGTGGGTTGTCGGGGGGCAGGGTCCAATCGGTAGCAGTTAGGTTGATTTGTGAGCGAGAAAAAGAAATTGAAGCCTTTAGGACAGAAAAATATTTTAGTATTGGGGCTGATTTTATAAGTAGAGAAAAATTTAGTGCCAATTTGGTCAAGATTGATGGTAAAAGTGTTAATTTATTGACCAAAATAAAACTATTTGATGGGGAATATACTTATTCTCAATCAATTTTTAAGCAAAAAGATAAAGTTGATAAATTTGTCAAATCGTTGGATAAAGATTTTCTAGTAGATAAAATAGTTGGTAAGGAAACGGTAAGGTCACCATTACCTGCTTTTACTACTTCAAAACTACAACAAGCGGCAGCTAGAAAAATGGGTTGGTCGGGAAAACAGACAATGAGTGTGGCTCAAAAACTTTATGAAAAAGGATTGATAACATATCACCGGACTGATTCGGTTTATTTATCCCAAAAAGCAATTGATGAATTTAGAAAATATATAGAAAAAGAATATGGATCTGAGTATGTTTCCGAAAAGGTGCGGGTTTACAAAAATAATAGTAAAAATGCCCAAGAAGCTCATGAGGCGATTAGACCAACTAAAGTATCAGTTAAAGATATCCAGGGAGCTGACTCTCGGGAAGTAAAGTTGTATGAACTAATTTGGAAAAGAGCAGTTGCTACTCAAGGAGCTAATGCCAAAATGGAAAATACGACTATAGATTTTGTCAACCCCAGCAGTGGCGGGGCAGGCAAAAATAGCTTGTTCCAATCTAAAGGAGTCAGGATGTTGTTTGACGGGTTTTTAAGAATAAATGGTGAAAAACACGAGGATCAGGTTTTACCACATTTAAAAACTGGTGAAAAAATAAGTAGTAAAAAAATATGGAATTTGGAAAATAGTACCAATCCAATGCCTCGATATAGTGATGCCAGTTTGGTGTCAAGCCTAGAAAAACAGGGGATTGGTCGACCAAGCACCTATGCTCCAATTATTTCGACTATTATAATGAGGCAATATGTGGAAAGAGATGAAGGTAGATTTAAACCAACAGTTTTAGGAAAAGCAACCAATGAATTTTTGGTTAAAAATTTTGAAAACATTCTATCTTTACCTTTTACTGCAGAAATGGAAAAAGATTTGGATGAGGTCGCTTTGGGTAAATTGAAATGGAAAGAAATGATGAAATTATTTTGGAAAAAATTTGAAAAGGAAATGAAATTGGCCCAAAAGGATGGAGTGAGAGTAAAAGTTGAAACAGAAAGTACTGGAGAAAAATGTCCAGAGTGTAAAGAAGGTGAATTGGTGATAAGATTGGGCAAATTTGGAAAATTTGTTTCTTGTAATCGGTTTCCTGAATGTAAATATACAAAGCAGTTTAGAGAAGATGCGGGGTTTATGTGTCCTACTTGTGGAAAGGAAGGAGTGGTTAGACGGACAAAAAGTGGGAGAAAATTTTTTGGCTGTAGTGATTATCCAAATTGTAAGTGGGCGGGGTGGAAAAAGCCATAAATTAGGTGATATTATCGTTGCTTTTTATCTTTGACCTTAGGACAGAGTTGAGTTTTTCTTCCATTAATTTTGGGGCTTTTTCTGAAGTGTAACCCATGTTAGTTGCTATAGCCTTAAAAGCAGGTGAAAAAGAATCAGCGTTACCGTACATTTCTAGTGTGCCATTGTATAAAATAACAATATCTTTTTCAATTTTATCAGTATACTTAATATTTTCTTCTGTACTTTCTATTTGTGTTTGTCTATCCATTAATAATAATTCAATAAGTTTGTAGGCAATCATATCAGATGGATGAGCCAACAAAATTTCAGAATTGGTTTTCCCATCATTAATTTCGGCAATAATAAGGTTATTAGTGGTTTTGCTGGAATGTTCTGTGCCGACTCTGTCATATGGATCACCCCAGCTTGCTAGTTTCCATCCTTTAAACAATTCTATTGAAAAAGGAACGTGTTGAATTATTTCTTGCTTACTAACTAGTCCATTTTGATGACTAATAGAACGAGCAACTTCATATGGATCTGAGTTTACAATACCAATATCAAAATCACCCAATTTTCTAGTGAAACCCTGGAAAACACCCCTTGCTTTATCGGGCATAATTTTTTCTTGGGTGGTGATAGTTAGTTGTTCTTGTCTGTCTTCCTTTTCATTGTGAGTGACAATAATCCTGGCTTCTCTAAAGGAAGTTATTTGTGAAAATAAATTTGCCGCAAAAGAACCGGCAAAATAATAATTTACTTGGCTTTCTGGAGTAAATTGATTTGTGTCAAACTGTGGAGCTGTTTTTGCAACATAATTGGCGACTTCGAGAGTTGTTTGTGACAGGTCTCGATTTGGTAATGATTCTTTACTTGCCGTGGTTTGTTCAATGCCTGTAGGGCATTCCGTTATTTCACCCATATTTTTCTAATCATACTACTTTTTAAATTTAATTGTTGTTTTTTGGTTTACCCCAATGGAGTTGGGAGGTTCGAATGAGTTTGACGCGTTGTTGGTTTTTGCAAGATAAAGGGGGAAGAGTGGTGGCGTA
>CAZCYK010000084.1:0-2721 GCA_964502975.1 uncultured Gammaproteobacteria bacterium
AGTTAAAATGTTATCAATTTACTAAGAGGTGTTCGGATTCAACTTAGAATTCACAGTTTTGTTATAATTTCATTATATGCGGATTCAACTTTATGATAGGGGACTCCCCCAAGGCAAAAAATTATTTTCTGATTTAGAAACTGTTTGTCAGCGACTTCAAATTGACTATGATCCAGAATATATCAAAGATATGTCCAAAGTTTACAGTATGGGGATTCAAGGTAATACAGTTTTACTTATCAATGGGGAAGTTGCTCTTGTTGATAAATATCCTGGTCAAAAAGAACTCGAAATTATTATTTCAGATTTTCAAAAATAAAATGTTTTTTAAAAAAATTTGTCGCCATTTTTCAAAAAATAAATTAATCTATTCTCTTTTAGAAGCGTTTGTTTTTGTCACTATCTGGCGAGGCACCTGGGGTTTATTAGATAAGTATTTATTTCCTAGTTCACCTCAAATCAGTTATATAACATCAATTGTTATAGGAATAACTCTTCTTGTTTTGTTTAAAAATAAACTAATCGATTAAAAACGATCTTTTGACATTGTCGTCAATTATTTTCTCGGTTGTCTCTATACCCATTTGCCAAATTTCTGATACTTTTTGATACACATATTTTATATACTCCGGACAATTTTTTTGACCACGGAAGGGGACTGGTGTTAAGTAAGGACTATCTGTCTCCAAAATTAATTTATCTTTAGGTATATTTTTTACAACTTCTTCTAATCCAATTTCATAGGTCAAATTACCATCAATTCCCAAATACCAGTTTTTTCCTAACTCTAAAACTTTTTTAATTCTTTTATTTCCCCCAGCATAACAATGAAAAACCCCAGACAAATTTTTATATTCTTTCAATATTTCGATTACTTCATCGACGGCTTTTCTGGCATGAATTATTAATGGTAATTTATATTTTATTGCTAATTCAATTTGTGCCCTAAAAATTTTTTTTTGCTTGTCCACTATAACTTTAGCATCGGCGGATTTATCTGGTAAATCCGAATAATCTAGACCACATTCTCCAATTGCCACTACCCTATCGTCAAACAATTTTTCCAACTCTTCAAAATTATCATCAATTTCTTGTGGATGAATTCCAATTGCCGGTAGTAATTTTTTATTTATTTTTGATAATTCCAAATTATCTTTCGAATCTTGCAAACAACTTGCCGCTAAAACTACATAATCCAATCCTTCAATTTTTATTTCTTCACTAAAGCGACTTGATAGATGAGCGTGTGTATCAATCATTAGATTCTAGGAAATAATGGTTTTTCCAAAGCCTTAATTTTCCCTTCAAAAACTTCCAAAATTCTTTTGGTAGTTTCTGGCATTATTGGCTCAATATAAATTGCTGCTTTTTGTAAGTTAATAATACAAGCTGACAATATTTCTCTTCTTTTTGGATCGTCTTTTTCTAATTTCCAAGGAGTTTCTTGATTTAACAAATTATTGGTTTTATCCACGTATTCTCCAAATACCCAACCCAATGCCTCATCAAATTTAAAACTATCAATTAGTTTGACAAAATTTTCATCTAGACTCCCCGTCTTGTCAAATAAGGGGCTGGGGGAAGATTGGTTCTCAGCTAATTTTGCCACTCTCGATACCAAGTTCCCCAAATTATTAGCCAAATCAGCATTGTATCTTTCTTTAAATCTTTCAATCCCCACATCACTATCATTTTCTGTCGGAAAAGATCGGGCAATCAAATACCTGGATCCATCTACTCCAAATAATTCTATTAATTGACTAGGGGAGATAACATTGCCTAATGATTTGGACATTTTTTGTCCATCAATCATATAAAAACTATGGATATAAACTTTTTTTGGTAATTGATTTACTGTAAACCCAGCCGATAACAACATTGCTTGCCAAATTACGGTATGAAACCACAAAATTTCTTTACCAATTAAATGTACATTGGCTGGCCAAAAGTCTTTTTTACTTGCCCGCCCAGACTGCTTGCCCGCCGAGACTGCGAAGCTGTCGGTCGGCGAAGCTGTTGGCGAGTCGTCAACAAATTGAGTTGCTGAATAATAATTAATTAAAGCATCAAACCAGACATATACTGTTTGCTTAGTGTCCCAAGGTACACTAATCCCCCATTCTACATTTTCCCGAGATAACGAAATATCACGAACTCCAGCCTTTAATTTAGCCAAAATTTCTGATCTTTTACCTTCGGGAAAAATATAATTAGTCTCCTCATTTTCGATTAATTCAATTAATTTTGGCACATACTTAGTTAATCTAAAAAACCAATTCTCCTCCGATTTTTTAACTGTTTTTTCTGGTGGATGAAGTGGGCAATGCCCATCAACCATTTCTGTTTCTGTCAAAAATTTTTCACAACCAACACAATACCAGCCTTCATATTTATCTTTGTAAGCATCACCATTGTCGTAAATTTTTTGGAGTAAATCGGCCACTACTTTTTCGTGATTCGGATTAGTCGTTCGAATAAAAAAATCAAAGCCAATATTTAAATTTTTCCAAGCCTCTTCAAAACGGGGTGAAATTTTGTCACAATAATCAATTGGTTTTAAATTTTGTTGGGCTGCCGATTCAGCCACTTTTTGACCATGTTCATCAGTCCCTGTTAAAAAAAACACTTCCTCACCCAAAGATTTGTGAGTTCTGGCCACAATATCTGCCGCCACTGTGGTGCAAGTGTGACCAATATGGGGGATATCATTAATGTAATAAA
>CAZCYK010000085.1:0-2719 GCA_964502975.1 uncultured Gammaproteobacteria bacterium
CCAAAGCTGTTTTTTTGGCCCATATTTTTTCATTAATCAATTTTACCATTAAAAAAAACCAAAAAATAACAAAAAAATATCAACATCTATATCCTATATTAATATCAATAAGTAATTTACCCTTAAATATATCACCCTTTGATACCAAAAAAATTATAATGTTAAATAAGCTAATATACTTATTCCGCCATATTTACATTATAGAACAATTTATTTACTCGACAATTTGTCCATATAATAGGATAATTAGTTAATTATACTTAAAATATCAACAAATTATCAAACAGCTAATTATAAGATAATATAATTTATTGAAAATTAAAAATTAAAAATTGAAAATTAATGATTATAGGTCTTCAAATTCGACTATATCACCTAACAGCCCGACGATATGCTTCCAAATTTTCCAAAGCAATTCCTGTTCCTTTGATTACACATAATTGCGGTTCTGGAGCCACATGGGCTGAGACCCCAATTTCTCGAGTAACCAAAGAATTAAAGTTTTTTAATTGGACCGTACCCCCACTTAAAACTATCCCTCTATCAATAATATCTGCCACCAATTCGGGTGGAGTAATTTCTAAAGTATCTCTAATCACTGTAATTATAATTTCCAAAATTGGACTGATCGCCTCATAGACCATATCATTGTCGATAGTTAAGTTTTTTGGCAAACCATTGATTGAATCTCGACCATTTATTTCTAAAGTTTCGATTTTTTTAGGTTTAATGGCACTTCCTAGCTTTATTTTTATCATTTCTGCCGTCTGCTCACCAATAATCAAATTAAACTTCTTTTTTAATAATTCCATTATCGCCAAATCAATCTTGTTTCCACCCATCTTTACGCTTTTATGGGTTACCACCCCCCCAAGAGATATTACCGCCGCTTCGGCCGCTCCCCCTCCAATATCAACAATCATATTTCCAAAAGCTTCAGACACCGGTATTTTTGCCCCAATTGCTGCAGCCAATGGCTCATCAATCAAATAAGCTTTCCGTGCCCCTGCCGACAATGCTGCATCCAACACCGCCCGTTGTTCCACTTGAGTTACTCCTGCAGGCACACAAATCATCACTTCTGGTCCAAAAAACCACTTATTTCCCATCACTTGCTTCATAAAATACCTTAACATTGCCTCAGTCACCTCGTAATCGGCAATCACTCCATCTTCCAAAGGCCTAACCACCTCAATATACTCAGGTGTTTTTCCCAACATATTTTTAGCTTCCATACCCACTGCCAATACTTTTCTTTGTTCAACCCCCACCGCCACAATTGTTGGTTCGTTTAAAACGATACCCCGACCCACCTCCCATACAATACTATTGGCTGTTCCCAAATCTATCCCTAATTTTTTAAAAAATTTCATAATTAATACTTAATTCTAACGGTTTTCTTTCTAAATCACCATACTAAGGCTCTAATGTACTAACTCTCTAACGCACTGCTATAATATCACCATGGGAAAACACTCTAATCAACGAAGTTTGCTAATTATTTTTTTAGTTGCCAGCTTTATAATCACTTCTACCTACGTAATCTCTCTTATTGCCCGTGGATATCGCTTTTCCATCAAAGACGGTCTGATACTCAATGCCACTGGAATGATTTCAGCAATTTCTCGACCTAAAGGAGCTTCGGTTTTTATAGACGAAAAACTTGTAACTGCCACCGACGATACCATTAATCTCACTCCGGGGGTTTATTCTTTAAAAATTAACAAAGATGGGTTCCTTCCGTGGCAAAAAACCATCACTATCAAACCTGAAACTGTTTACCAAGCTGATGTTCAGTTATTTAGTGCTGTTCCTGACTTAAAACCCCTCACTCTCACTGGCGCCATCAACCCTTCTTCAAATATTGACAATACCAAAATTGTCTATGCTGTCGCTTCAGCTTCGGCCACCAAAGATAATGGTCTTTATCTAATCGAATCAAACGGATTACCAATTTCGCTTATTCGAGGGATCTCTCGACAATTATCACCAAATACAGCTACGATTGATTGGTCCAAATTCACTTATACTTTTTCCCCAAACTCTAGAGAAATTTTGGCTACAAGCATAGACACCCAAGTCAATTACCTCCTTAGTTTAGATACCATAATTGATCCACTCAAATTAATTGATTCAACCAACAACCTGTCAGTTATCAAACAAGAGTGGCAACTTCAAACCGATATTCTAATTACAGCCAAACTTGACCGACTCCCAAAAGTTATCCAACCTTTAATCGCTACCAATTCTGCCAAAGATATCCAATTTTCTAGCGATGAAGATAAAATCCTTTATTTGGCCCAATCAGATGGTAATATCACTAAAAATATAATTACTCCTCCCCTAGCTCAAAGCACTCAAAATCAAAGTCGAGCTATCAAAAAAGATAATTACTATGTCTACGACCTCAAAGATGACACAAATTTTTTGATAGGATATAAAAATGATTTGACAAATCCCAATTGGTTACCAAATTCTAGCAATATTGTGTTTGTCCAAAACCAAAATTTAAATGTCATTGACTATGATGGAACCAATCAACAAACTTTATTCTCTTCCAATTTCGATCCAAATTGTGTTTATCCTTGGGTTGATGGCAGTAAAATTGTAATTCTAACCAGCACCTACCCTTCGGCTCCTGCCAATCTATATACTATTTCAACCCGATAAACCGTTTTTTATTCTAATTCAGCATTAGGAAGTACGATTTCTTCCTCAA
>CAZCYK010000086.1:0-2705 GCA_964502975.1 uncultured Gammaproteobacteria bacterium
TATTCTTTTGTAACCAAGGCACTGATTTACCTGAAGTATCAAAAAACCCAACTATCATACTTAAAAGAAAAGTCAGACCGAAATATATTAGTCGTAATAAAAGGTATATTGGGAAAAACAATATTCCGAAACAGGGGAGTAGTAACATTTTTTGAAAGACATTTCTTTTCAAACCTTTTTTAAGAGATTGCTTTTCGCTAATCAATTTTTTAATTCTTTTTATCTCCATATTTATATTCATATGAGTCGATATAACCACAGGAGAGATAATAAATTGAACGGCCACCACATCATCATCGTCAAGTTTAGTCATATTTCCGGTCAGATAACTTATCGGGTCATTTTCCAAAAGTTTATCCTGCCCTAAAAGACTATAAGCAAAATGGTTGGATAACTTAATTTCAACTATCTTTTCTTTGATGTCTGAGTCTTTTAAATAGTCGTCTACCTCTTCAACTTTTATTCCGGGTAAATATGCCAGTAAACTTCTTTTAAGATTGTATATAAACTTTTCATCAGCTACCAAAAGGTATCTAACTCCTTCATTCTTAGTTGAAACCAATTCCAAAGAGAAAGCATTTTTCTTTTTAAATAATTTCTGCCAAAAGCTTAATTTGCGACATAATATGTGGAAAATAGTATAAAACTGCTCGTTAGCATAAGAAGTCTTATTATTATCAGCCGGAAAAACAATCTCAAGTATCTTTTTTCTTATCTTTCTTTTTCCTAACATAAAAATATTTATCTATGGCAGGAAAAATTATCAAAACAAATAAATTTAACAAAAAATAAGGCAAAAGTAAATACTCTCTAACACTTGACACACTATCACTATAGTGATAGTATTTTTATAGAGTATGACTAAGAATAAAGAACAGAATAACAAGATTGAAGACTATTTTAAGAAAAATAATACTGACGAAAAATTACGAATATTTGCAAATTTAATCATTGATAAGATACTGGAAGAACAGGCTTTGAAAAATGGAAAACTTAACTAAACTAAATGCCGTTGCCGCCATAAGAGTTTCTTCACTTAAACAAGGTCTTCAAGGTGACTCTCCTGAGGCTCAAAGAGAACAAATCGAACGTTTCGCCTTAAACAAAGGAATTAATATTAAAAAATTCTTTGTCTTTATAGAATCAGCTTCAAAAGACGAACAACCAGTTCAAGAGGCTATCGATTTTTGTAAAAAGAAAAGCAATGATATCCAATTATTTATTATCAAATCAATTGATCGATTTACTCGTGGAGGTTCTTACCTTTATGACCACCTCAAACTCCAATTACGACAAAATAAAGTAAAACTAATAGATATTTATGGCATCATTGGAAATGAGGATGTTAATACTCTTGAACATCTAGATATTTCCTACAAATGGAGCGTCTATAATCCAACCCAAAAATCAGAAATTATGGAGGCTGAAAGAGCCAAGGATGAAATGAGGGATATTATGACCAGAATGATTGGTGCTGAAATTCGTTATGTCAGAATGGGTTACCGAGTTAGACAAGCACCTTATGGTTACGTCAACCATAAGATAGAAACTTCACACGGCAAACGGGTTATTTTAAAACCTCATCCAAAAGAATCTATTTTTATAAAAAAGATTTTTAAACTTCGCTGTCAAGGAAATTTGACCGACGAAGAAATAGTTAATCATCTAAACCAGATTGGTTTCCACACCAGAAAAACATATAAGCGAGACCCTCACGACAGAACAAAAATAATCGGAGAAATTGGAAATAAACCACTCTGTCTTAAACAACTTCAAAGGCTTGTTTGTAATCCAGTCTACGCCGGAGTTAATTTAGATAAATGGACAGGGGAGAAAGGGATAAAAGCCAATTTTAAAGGTTTAGTTTCAATTGAAACTTTTAACCAAGCCAATAAAGGCAAATATACTATCACTAATAGTCACGGAGAACTAACTTATCATCAAGGTGAAATTGAAAGGTGGAGATTGAATAAAAAAATGAAAAATCCCGACTTTCCTTATAAAAAAGTTGTCATGTGTCCTCATTGTCACAAACCATTATATGGAAGTGCCTCAAGAGGGAAGCTCGGCAAATACTATCCAGCTTATCACTGCAATAAAAGAGGTCATTATTTTAGAGTACCTTTAGCAAATTTTAATAGTACAATTGAAGATTTTGTAAGAGGATTAAATTTCAACCAAGAATATATAGAAAAACTTCAAAAACTAGTTATGACTGAATGGAAAAATAGGATTGAAATCCAGATAGATGATGAAAATTTAATCGACCAAAAAATAAATAAAATAAAAGAATCAATTAAATTAAACATGGACAAAATTAAATACCTATCATCAGCTATTACCCTAAAATATATTGAAGAAGAAGTTGAAAGCGACCAGGAGAAAATTAGAAATTTAGAACAGGAAAAAATTAATAAAAGTAAGGCACAAAAGGGAATAAATATGACAGAAGTTATGGACTACGTTACATATTTTCTGGAACACCTTGAAGAATTGCTGATAGATACGCTAAATCCACTAAAAAGAGCTGCCTTTTTTAACATTATTTTCGATACTGCACCTACCTACACGGATTTAGTTTCTGGAACACCAAATTTAGTACGGTATTTAACGTTAAAACCTGCATTTCAAAAAGCCTCTTTCCCTTCGGGTGACTCCAGTGGGAGTCGAACCCACGATTACCTGGATGAAAGCCAGGTGTCCTA
>CAZCYK010000087.1:0-2548 GCA_964502975.1 uncultured Gammaproteobacteria bacterium
GCAGGTCAGTCGGTAGATCCGCCAACTGGCGGACTTTTAAGCAATTAGTTATAATTGCAAGCACTTTATTAAAATCTTGGGTCTTTAGCTCAGTCGGTAGAGCAGTTGCCTTTTAAGCAATTGGTCGCGGGTTCGAATCCCGCAGGACCCACCACATGCACATCTATGGTCTAATTTTAGGCATTTGTTTCGTCATCGGTATCACTTTTTTTCAAAAAAATAATAAAATTATCCCTAAAGATCAGGAAAATAAATTTATTATCTTTCTTTTAATTTTTAGTTTAATTGGTGCCAGAATTTATTCTCTTATTCAAAATTGGTCTTATTTTTCTCGAAATCCAATTCAAATTTTAAATCTCCGCGGTGGGGGATTAGGTATTTATGGTGGATTAATTGGTGGAATTTTATTTGCCACTATTTTTTGTTTCAAAAATAAAATTAAATTTTTAGATCTTTTTAATTCTTTGATTCCTATCATTCCTTTATGTCAAAGCCTTGGACGCTGGGGAAATTTTTTTAATCATGAAATTTATGGAATCAACAACCAACCTGTTTGGTTATATGAATCTATCTCTCTGTTTTTGGTGTATTTTTTAATAAAAAAAATAAACTACCACTCAACTGGAATTTATCTAATAAGTTACGGTATAATACGATTTATCTTAGAATTTATCAGAACTGATGTTATTCAGATTTATTGGCTAAGTTTAGCTCAAATTCTAAGTTTTTTATTTATTTTAATTGGTTTATTTATTATTAAATATGAAAACTCTCATCATTAATCCAGGCTCAACTAGTACTAAAATTGCTGTTTTTGACAACACAGAAACTATCTTTGAACTTAAACTTGATCATGCCAAAGATCCAGAATTTCAACAAAAGTTTAGCCGTCCAGGAAGTGTTTTTGATCAACTTGAATTTAGACTTGAAGCTTTAAAAAAAGCTATTAAAGAAAATAACATTACTCAACTAGATGCTGTTGTTGGTCGCGGAGGTACTGGTCCAGGAATCCCCTCAGGGACTTATGTTGTTAATCAAAAAATGATTGACGACCTCAAAAACAAAGCTCAAAGTAATCATGCTTCTAATTTAGGTGCTCCTCTAGCCAAAAATATTGCCCAAGAATTTGGTATTGAAAACAAAGCTTTTATTGTTGACCCTGTTACCACCGATGAAATGGATCAAAAACATAAAATTACTGGTATTCCTGAAATTGTCCGTTATTCTTCATGGCATGCTCTTAATCAAAAGGCTATCGCTCGTCAATATGCTAAGGATATTGGTAAAAAATATGAAGACTTAAATTTAATTGTGGCTCATTTGGGTGGTGGTTCTTCTTTTGGTGCTCACAAAAAAGGTCGAGCTATCAATGTTATTTCACCAGTTTCTGGTGAAGGTCCTTTTACCCCAGAACGATCTGGTGCTCTTCCAGCTCAAAATTTAATTGAAATGTGTTATTCAGGTAAATATACCAAAGATGAATGTCTTCATTATGTTTGTGGTGGTGGTGGTCTTTTTGCTCTTCTTGGAACCAAAGATATGATGGCTGTTGAAAATGAATATCCTACTTATGATAAAAATAAAAAAGACATTGTTGATGAAATGATTGCCGGTATTTCTCGATCAATTTGTTCTTTAATCCCAGATTTTGAAGGTGAAAAAATTGATCAAGTTTTAGTTACTGGTGGTATCGCTCGTTGGAAATTAGTCGTCGAAAAAATTAAAGAAGATATTACTGCCACCGGAATTGGACTTTCTGTTTATCCTGGTGAAAAAGAACTTGAAGCTCTTCGCGATGGTGCTCTTCGTGTTCTAAATGGTGAAGAATTACCCAAAGAATACAAATAAATTTACCATTCAATTGGATCTTTACCACTAAAAATTAAATAACTGTTAGTCTGTGAAAATGGTTTTGATCCAAAAAATCCATTATAAGCTGAAAGGGGAGATGGATGAGCCGACCTAATTACCATGTGTTTATTTTCATCAATCACACTACCTTTTTTTTGGGCATAGTTTCCCCATAAAATAAACACTAAATTTTCTTTTTGCTCTGATAAGATTTTTACTACTGCATCAGTAAATTTTTCCCAACCTTTATTTTGATGTGATCCTGCTTGATTAGCTTTAACTGTTAAAGTTGCGTTTAACATTAATACTCCCTGTTTTGCCCAATTTTCTAAATTTCCATTTTTATTTTTAGTTTTTATTTTCAAATCACTTTCAATTTCTTTATAAATATTTATCAAAGACGGGGGAGTTGTAATATTATCATTTACCGAAAACGCCAATCCATTGGCTTGACCTACCCCATGATAAGGGTCTTGTCCTAAAATCACCACTTTTACTTTATCAAATGGAGTTAATTCAAAGGCATTAAAAATAAATTTCGCCGGCGGATAGATTGTTGAGTTTTGATATTCCGATTTCACAAAAGTAATCAAATCTTCAAAATATTTTTCATCAAATTCCTTTTTTAATATCTTTTTCCAACTTTCTTCAATTCTCACTTCCATGTCCTAATTGTACATTATTAATGTATACTCAA
>CAZCYK010000088.1:0-2480 GCA_964502975.1 uncultured Gammaproteobacteria bacterium
CTCCATATTTATATTGATATGAGTCGATATAACCACAGGAGAGATAATAAATTGAATTGCCACTACGTCACCCTCGTCAAGTTTAGTCATATTTCCGGTCAAATAACTTATCGGGTCATTTTCTAGTAACTTATCTTGACCTAGAAGACTATAAGCAAAATGATTGGACAACTTAAGTTCAACAATCTTCTCTTTAATGTCTTCATCTTTTAAATAGTCATCAGTTTCTTCAACTTTAATTCCGGGTAAATATGCTAGCAAACTTCTTTTAATATTATCTATAAATTTTTCATCAGCTGCTAATAGGTACCTAACCCCTTCGCCTTTAGTCGAAACCAATTCTAATGAGAAAGTATTCTTCTTTTTGAATAACTTCTGCCAAAAACTTAATTTTCGACACAATATGTGGAAAAGAGTGTAAAACTGTTCGTTAGCATAAGAAGTCTTATTATTATCTGCCGGAAAAACAATCTCAAGTATCTTTTTATTTATGTTTCTTTTTCCTTCCATAAAAATATTTATCTATGGCAGGAAAAATTATCAAAACAAATAAATTTAACAAAAAATAAGGCAAAAGTAAATACTCTCTAACACTTGACACACTATCACTATAGTGATAGTATTTTTATAGAGTATGACTAAGAATAAAGAACAGAATAACAAGATTGAAGAGTATTTTAAAAAAAATAATACTGACGAAAAATTACGAATATTTGCTAATTTAATTATTGACCGAATATTGGAAAAACAAGCCTCAAAAAATGGAAAACTTAACTAAATTAAATGCCGTTGCCGCCATTAGAATTTCATCAATGAAACAAGGTCTTCAAGGAGATTCTCCAGAGGCCCAAAGGGAACAAATTCAACGCTTTGCTTTAAACAAAGGGATAAATATTAAAAAATATTTTGTATTTATAGAATCAGCCTCAAAAGAGGAACAACCGGTTCAGGAAGCTATTAATTACTGTAAAAAGAAAAGTAATGATATTCAATTGTTTATTATTAAATCAATTGATCGTTTCACTCGAGGTGGTTCTTATCTTTATGACCACCTTAAAATGCAACTACAACAAAATCATATCCAATTAATCGATATTTATGGAATTATCGGTAATCAAGACGTTAATACATTAGAACATTTAGGTGTTTCCTACAAATGGAGCGTTTATAGTCCAACCCAAAAATCAGAAATTTTGGAGGCTGAGAGAGCCAAAGATGAAATGCGCGATATTATGACCAGAATGATTGGGGCTGAAATCCGCTATGTCAGAATGGGTTACAGAGTTAGACAAGCACCTTTTGGTTATATAAACCATAAAATTGAAACTCCACATGGAAAAAGAAATATTTTAAAACCTCAGCCTAAAGAATCAATTTGGATTAAAAAAATGTTCCAACTTAGATGCCAAGGCAACCTCAGTGATATTGAAATAACTGAACAAATTAATAAAATGGGTTTTCATACCAGAATTAAATATCGACGTGACACAGAAAATAGAACCAGAATCATTGGTCAAATAGGAAATAATCCATTAACTTATAAACACCTTGGAAGAATTATCTCTAATCCAATTTATGCCGGTGTTAACTTAGAAAAATGGACAGGTAAACAAGGAATCAAAGGTAAATTTAAAGGTTTGGTTTCAGTTGAAACCTTTAACCAAGCTAATAGAGGTAAAAATATTATTACTAAAAAGCACGGGGAACTTATTTATAACCGTGGTGAAGTCGAAAAGTGGAGAACTATAAAAAAGATAGATAATCCAGATTTCCCTTACAAAAGAGTGGTTATGTGTCCTCATTGTAATAAACCCTTATTTGGCAGTGCCTCCAGAGGAAAATTAGGCAAATACTACCCAGCTTATCACTGTAATAAAAGAGGTCATTATTTCAGAGTATCAGTAGCTGAATTTAACAAAACCATCGAAGATTTCGTCAAAACTTTAGACTTTAATCAAGAATATATTGATAATCTTCAAAAATTAGTTATAAATGAATGGAAAATACGAGTCCAAAGCCAAATTGGTGACGAAACAATAATCGACCGAAAAATTAATGAAGCCAAAACTTCAATCCAATTAAATATGGATAAAATTAAATACCTTTCATCAGCTACTACTATTAAATATATTGAAGAAGAAGTCGAGAAAGACCAAGAAAAAATCAGAGTATTAGAACAGGAAAAAATTAATAAAGATAAAACTCAAAAGGGGATTAATATGGCAGAGGTAATGGATTATGTTAAATATTTTCTGGAACACCTAGAAGAATTGTTGATAGATACGCTAAATCCATCAAAGAGAGCCGCCTTCTTTAACATCATATTTGACTCTGCTCCAACATATACGGATTTAGTTTCTGGAACACCAAGTTTAGTACGGTATTTAACGCTAAAACCTGCATTTCAAAATACCTTTTACCCAACGTGCGGGTCTGAAGGGATTCGAACCCTCGATCTTCCGCGTGACAGGCGGATGTGC
>CAZCYK010000089.1:0-2450 GCA_964502975.1 uncultured Gammaproteobacteria bacterium
TTTAATCCTCACTCCGGATAAACCGGTATCTCCCCTTAACAAGGGGAGAAGTCTTGTCTTTTTGTTTAATCCTCACTCCGGATAAACCGGTATCTCCCCTTAACAAGGGGAGAAGTCTTTGTAAAACATTTTCAAAATTGTTTAATACTTCTTCGTTGGTAAATCTGATGGTTTTAATATTTATTTTTTTTAAATATTGATCTCTTAATAAATCATATTTTTTCTTTTATTATGAGAATCACCGTCAATTTCAATGCATAATAATAGTTCTCGACAATAAAAATCCAAAATAAATCTAAATACTGGTTTCTGCCTTATAAACTTATATTTGCTTTTTCTTAAATATCTCCACATGATATGTTCTGCTTCTGTCGGATTTTTTCTATTCTTAATAGCTAATACCTTTAATTCTTCTAAATATCTAATATGGCCTTTTTTAGTTACAAGATTATCATCCGTAAATTTCATGACAAATAATTATATAGACTTTCTCCCTTGATAAGGGAGAATACCGGTTTATCCGGAAGAAGGATTTAATTATATATTTATCAGACAGTAGTAAGCCCCTTTGGTGGAGCCACGTTTTTCGACTGCTCCGCTGTCAACAAGTTTTTTGAGATCGCGCCAGATGGTATCGTCAGAAACCATAGGGAGAAGTTGCTGGGCATCGGGCATCCTAAGGCCACCAAATTGTTGCATGTATTCGACTAATTTAATTTGTCTTTCGGTTAAGTGGACTTGTTTGCCACCTAGTTTTTGTTTTAGTTTGATATCGCGAGAAAGAGATTGGACTTTTTCTTTGACTCGGGATAATTCAATTGAAAGGGCTAGAGTAAAATAACCGATCCAGTTTGTTAGGTCACGTTTGAAAATATCAGAAGATAGAAGATGAGTATTTTGAATACTATTGTAATAATCTTCGGCATTACGATCAAAGTATTCTTCCATGGAAAAAAGACGACGGATATCATAACCTTGAGCATAAAGTGGCAACATAGCAAAGGCTCGAGAGACTCGGCCATTGCCTTCAATAAAAGGATGAATAGCGACTAATACATATTGACTGATAGCCGATTTGATGGTGGGGTGAATATCTTGAGACTCGGGATTGTTTAACCAGTCAACCAAATCAGTCATTAAGTAAGGAACCTCAATGGCTGGTGGTGGTCGATGAGCAATTTCGCCAGTTCGAGTATTTTTTAAGACCACTTGTTGGTGACGATATTTTCCAGTTTCAGTGTCGGGAATAATTTTGGTGGTAGTTAGTGAGTGAATTTTTTTTATAATTGTTTCGCTATAAAAAAAAGGTCGGTTTGGACCAGAGTTTTCAACATTTTTTTCTTCTGGTAGAGGCATAGAGGCGTCATAAAGCGACCAAAGCTCTTCTAAATATGACATGACATTTCGGTAGTTGATTACTTCTTGAATATCGCGTTCCCCTGCTGATATTTGATGGCCTTCGACAAGGCGGGCAACTTCTTGAAAAGTTAGGTCATTTCCTTCGATACGGGTACCATAATGAACTGTCCTAACAATTGCTTCTTGTTGAAATTGTTTTTCGTAGGCTGGGATAAGAGGTGCCTCGTCAATAATTGCCTTGGCGGCCTCTATATTGCCAATATTTTTTAAGATTTGATTATTGATGGTAAAAACAGGAGAGAACATAGGATATAGAGATTATATCATTATTTTTAAAATTCTAAGGGGAAAGTGCGGGAATTGATTAGTTGAGTAGATAAGTAGTTAATTAGTGAATTAGCTAGGACAAAAAAACAAGATCAAGGGCGGAGCGAGGGTCGACGTTGGCTTCGATCATTTGTGTGGCTTTGAGAATTTTTTGGATAATTTGAGAATTTTGTTTAGTTGGATTTTTTAGGATTAATTTTTGATAAGTTTTTAATTGGTTTTCCAGAAAAGGCAATACTTGGTCTTTATTTTTGCTTAAAATTTCGCTTTGGAGTAAGTTTGCTTTTAATTGGTTGCTAAAAATTAAGGTCTTTGAATCTTCTGGGGTTGAAAAATCATTTTTTAATTTAATTATTTGACAGCGAGATGTAATAGTATTAATAATTTTTGAAGGTTTATTGGAGGTAAGAATAAAATAATTGTTTTCACCGGGTTCTTCAAGGCTTTTTAAGAGTGCATTTTGAGATTCAAGGTTAAACTGGTGAACTTGATAAATAATAATGATTTTATTTTGGTGATTAAAGGGTTTTTGAGATAACCAAATTTTAAGGGTTCTTGTTAATTCAATAGTCCAACCAGTGGTTTCGTCAATAGTAAAAATATCTGGATTATTAGGATTAATAGTGTTGTCTAATTGTTGACAGATTCTATCGATTTGGTCTTGGACTAGAGATGTGTTTGCAGAAGTAAATAAGGTTGAGGGAAAAATATTCATTTTCTTGTGTTGGTGATAAAAAAACTGTACTATGAATATAGTATTATGA
>CAZCYK010000090.1:0-2438 GCA_964502975.1 uncultured Gammaproteobacteria bacterium
TCCTCTTCTTTTTGACGAATTTCATCTTTGGCTTCTTCAATTTTTTTTGCAATCCAACTGACCATTTTTTTTTCAGTACTACTGATAACTAACTTTTTGGCTTTTTCAATATCAAGTCCAGAAATTGCCTCTAATTTGTCCAGTTGTTTCCGATATACATCGTCAACACTTTCTAATTTCTTTTTTAAATCTAAAGATTGCTGATCTAGTGATTTTTCTTTTTGAATTAAATACCGTTCTTTTTCGTCAAGCGAATTTAGGCGACGAAACACTTCGGCTTCTTTGGCTTTGGTATCGGATTCAATTTTTTTGGCATTTTGTAAAGCTGCTTCAATCTGGGCTTCAAGTTTTGAAGTATCAACTACAACTATCGGAGAAGCTGTCGGGGCTGTTTTGGTAGGAGAAAAAACCACTCGGTTCTTTTCGTCGCTAGAATCGTCGACAACAGGACTAACAGTAACTTTACCAACACTTTTACTAACATTTTTTTCTTTTTTTGATGTTTTTGGTGTCTCAATAGGGGCAGAAAAAAGGCCCTTTACTTTCGTAAGGAAAAAATCCAACATGTAAACCTCCAATTACTTTTTATGACACAAAAATACCTATAAAGACGCTGAAAGTGAAAACAAAATTAACATATTGATTGTGCAAATAAAAAGTATAAAAATTTAATTTAATAATTAATAAGTTTAATTAAAAGTCAGTATATTTTACTGTAAAGAGAGATATTCGTCAATCGCTGTTTTGATAGTGGATATGGAAAAGCCTCGGCGAAAAAGGGAAGCGTATAATTTATTTTTATAGCTATAATCGGACAAAAGATTACGGTTAATATTTTTTTTAGATAATATCTTTTTAATTGATTGATTTTCGTTGTCTGGAGAAATATTCAAAGATGAGGTATCAACCCCTTTTTGATTTAGTAAGAATTTAATTTCAACAACCGATTTTGATTTATTTTTTTTAATAAAATAGTCAATAAAATCTGATTGATTAAGAAGCTTTTTGTCTTTTAATTCAGTTATTATTTGATTCGAAATGGAATCTGTCGGGATTGAAGAAAGTAATTTAATTTTTTGCGTCTTTTTATAAAAAAATATTTTTAATTTTTGGAACAAAATTTTTTCAGTTTTTGGTGAAATGGCAATTTGGCGAAGAGCGTATTCTTTGCCTAAGTAAAGAAGCGATAAAGTTTTTATTTGGTCCAAAAATTCTGGACTTAATTCTTGATGCTTAACTAAAGACAATCGAACCACGTCGTCGATAAAAAAGGGTAAATAATTTTTGTCCGAAAAAACTAAATTTACCCGATTTTTTATTCGACTAGTTTTAATATTAACAAGAGATAGCATTAATCTTTGGAATCTTCATCAGAAGATTTTGGTGTAGTATCAGCAGTAGTGGCGCTCTGAACTTTATCCCAAATTTTATCGCGATATTCTTTGGCAATTTTAGGATTTTCCTTAAAATATTTTTTAGCACCTTCACGGCCTTGAATATTTTGGTCCCCAACTTTGAAAAAGGCACCGGATTTGACAACAAGTCCATACTGGACAGCCAAATCGACTAAGCCACCAAACACAGAAATTCCTTCGGTGTTCATAATATCAAATTCACATTCCTTGAATGGTGGAGCAATTTTATTTTTAATAATTCGGGCACGATGCTGAGAACCGATTGGATCACCAGAGGAGGTTTTTATATTGGCTATTTTTCGCAGGTCAATTCGGACAGAAGAATAAAATTTTAGTGCCAATCCACCAGGAGTAGTTTCGGGATTACCAAACATGACACCAATTTTTTGACGGATTTGATTGGTAAAAATAACGACTGTTTTTGATTTGGAAATCGCACCAGTAAGTTTTCGGAGAGCTTGAGACATAAGACGAGCTTGGACACCCATCATTGAATCCCCCATTTCGCCTTCAATTTCGGCTTTGGGAACAAGGGCTGCGACCGAATCAACCACAATTACGTCAACAGCGTTGGATCGGACTAGGGTTTCGACTATTTCTAAAGCTTGTTCACCATTGTCTGGTTGAGAAATCAACAGACTATCAAGATTAACCCCAACAGTGGCCGCTCTAGTAGGATCGAGGGCATGTTCGACATCAATAAAAGCACACGTACCACCAAGTTTTTGAGCTTCGGCAACTACGTGAAGACAAACAGTGGTTTTTCCCGAGGCTTCTGGGCCAAAAATTTCGCTAACCCGACCGCGAGGTAAACCGCCAACACCTAGGGCAATATCTAAGGGTAAACAACCAGTAGGGACAACTTCAACAGACATGTCAGCACGTTTTTCTCCCATCTTCATAATTGCTCCATCACCATAGGCTTTGGTTATTTGTTCCATGGCAACTCTAATAGCTTCGTTTTTTTGGTTTTGATTACCACCAACCGGAGAACCTTTTTGGACTTCTTTTTTCTTTTTCATA
>CAZCYK010000091.1:0-2418 GCA_964502975.1 uncultured Gammaproteobacteria bacterium
TTGCCATTTGATATTTGTTTTTTGCTTTTATTTTATAATTTGTTATTATCACCTTGAGTAGTGAACATGTCCGCGAGTACGCTTGCTGGCCACGGCTCCGGCTTGATAATTTCCAGAATCTTTGAGACTAAGGTTGATAAGAGTGAGGGTTATTATAGTTGTAAAAAACGATAAAGAATCAATGCTGATTACTAGGGCATTATAATGCCGAATAATAGTCAATTGTTCGTTGAAGCTCGGCCTTAAGACTTTTGTTTTTCCGAGGTCTCGGATGATGGTGAATTGGGTGGTAATCTGCACAAAACTTCGTAACCTGGATGGCCACTGGTGCGTGCCGTCTGTGGACTGGAAAAGTTCGGGTTGGAACCGGAATGCGAATTGGCTCGACAATGATTGGGACTCCAACTATCGGGTTGTCCTCCTCGTTATTCTTTTCATTTCCTCGCCAGATAATTTTGGTGAGGTTTTGTTTAAATTTATTTTTCTGTTTTATCGGGTTTGTTGTTTTTTAGGTATTGATTTTTCCAGCCATAAAGCATTCGGCCAATCTCTTCTAGTTTTATGGATAGTGAAAGAAACTTTTTGTTGTCAATCCCTTTTAATTCAAATAAGCAAAAAAGCATAAATTTTAGGGTATCATTTTTAATTATTGCCTTCCCAATAATTTCTTGCCTGATATCTTTGATTGAGAATTGCGCTTCCGCGGTCAAACTGATAACCTCAGCAAATAATTGGTCAATCCGAACACCTAAGGAATAACGCAAGGTTTTTGCGATTGTTGGCAGATGTTGTTGCCACTCGGTGTAGACTGTTAGTAATTTAGTGGCAATGCCAGATAGCTTCGGGGTAGGCGGGGCTTTGTAGATTTTATTATTCATGAATATATTTATTGCACAATTATGGCTAAATACAAAATATTGTCATATGAAGAAATAATTTCTTTAGAATCACTTCTTCCGAGTTGGCGGGATTTCAGTCGAGGCAAACTAGGAAAATCTGATGTCGCTATTTTTGTTTCAAAACTTTTGAGCAATCTGATTAAATTGGAGTCTGATTTGAATAAAGGACAATATAGACATGGGCGTTATTTTCACTTTAGAATCAATGATCCTAAGCCTCGCGACATACACAAAGCTACCGTAAGAGATCGGATTGTCCACCATGCTCTTTATCGGGCACTGTATCCCCATTTTGCCTGTAGATGTGTTTGTGAGTCTTATTCTTGCCAGTTGAAAAAAGGCACGCATCGGGCTCTTTTGCGTTTGCAAAAGATTGTTACTAAAGGCAGTCAAAACAACTCAAGACCAATTTGGGCTTTAAAAGGGGATATTAAAAAGTGTTTTGCTTCAATTGACCACGAGATTTTAAAAAACTTGCTGGCAAAGCAAATTAAAGATTATAAGACCTTAAATCTTTTAGTTGAAATAATAAATAGTTTTCCGGGTAATATAGGTATTGGCATACCCTTGGGCAATCTTACCAGTCAACTTTTTGTAAATGTTTATCTGAATGAGCTTGATCAGTTTGTTAAACATACGCTTAGGGAAAGGTATTATGTTCGTTATGCTGATGATTTTGTCATTCTTAGTAACGATGCTCGTCATCTGGAAGAAATAGTTTTAAAGCTTGATGAGTTTTTGCATTCTTCGCTTAAGTTATCATTACATCCTGATAAAGTTTATATCAAGTCTTTTGCTTCAGGGGTAGATTTTTTGGGTTGGGTCCATTTTCTAAAACATAGAACATTGCGACGCACAACCAAGTGGCGAATGATGAAAAAAATTAAAGAGAATCCGATTGAAAAAATAATAAATTCTTATTTAGGATTATTAAAGCACGGGAATGCCCACAACTTAACACTTCAAATTAAAAATCTTAAGTGACTATTTGGACATTTTACAAATCGGTTTTCTACTGTGTTGGGAAACTTGAACATTGGGGTTGGAGTTTTTAGGCTTCATTGATTTAAGTATAAGTAGTTGGATATTTTGTGAGTTTTTGCTAGTATGAGTTAATAAGGGATGAATGTAAAATTTAAAATTTAAAAATTAAAACTTAAAATCAGAAAATACAGAAAACAAAAAAGATGTAGGTTCTCCATTTTCCATTTTAATTTTTAAATTTTACATTTCTTATATCACTTTACACTTTAATTTTTCCATTTTAATTTCCTTCTATTCGTATCATCCGCCCTCCTTCGCTTAACTGCAAGTTTCGGACGGGCAAGCATGAATTCGTATATCAGTGTCGCGCTATGCAAGACAAACAAAAAATTGAAGAACAAATAGCGGCCTTGGAGGCGGAAATGGCGGATCCGGGTTTTTGGCAGAATAAAGATTTGGCGCAAGAAAGGGTTCAAGAATTTAATCGTCTAAAACAAGAATTGGCGGGGGTGGGCAAATATGACAAAGGCGACGC
>CAZCYK010000092.1:0-2381 GCA_964502975.1 uncultured Gammaproteobacteria bacterium
TAGTTGACTTTGGGTTTTGTTCGGGTATTATTAATGTAATGAAAAATACAAAAAAGGATATAAACAAATTGATGGAATTGTATCGATCTCTTGACATAATGTATACAAACACCTATACTTTGTATACATTTATATAAAGATGGATACAAACATAAATAAAACTAATCTAATTGGAAGAAATGTTTCGCAAGCGGAAGGCTTTAAAGCATTTATTCCCTCTTCCTTTCCGCCGATTCATGGATTTGATTTTAGCCCTAAAATTATTAAAAAGGCTGATGAAGCGACCAGGCTTCTGGGTAAATTAGATGGGATTACTAAATTACTACCTGATTCTGACTTTTTTCTGCTTATGTATTTGCGCAAAGATGCGGCCTCATCAAGTCAAATCGAGGGTACCAGGGCCACCATGATTGATGCTATAGAAGCTGAGGCAAACATCAATACCAATGTACCTGCGGATGTCGACGATATCTTGCATTATATTAAAGCTTTAAATTACGGTCTTTTGAGGGTTACCACAGAGAATTTCCCAATTTCACTGAGGTTTGTTAGGGAGCTTCATCAAAGACTGATGAATCAAGCCAGAGCAACCCAGTTTAGCAATCCAGGTGAATTTCGAAAAACTCAAAATTGGATTGGTGGAACTAGACCAGATAATGCTAAATTTGTACCGCCTCCGGTTAGTGAAATGAAGGAGGCCCTTAATGATTTGGAAAAATATTTATACTCCAATGATTCAACATTGACCTTAATTAAGGCTGGTTTACTTCATGCCCAGTTTGAAACTATCCACCCATTTTTAGATGGAAACGGGAGAACAGGGAGAATGCTGATAACTTTTTATCTTTGGAAAGAGGGTTATTTGGAAAAACCAGTCCTGTTTTTATCGTCATTTTTTAAAAAACACCAACAATTGTATTACGATAAATTGTTCGGATATCAAAATGGGTTTATTGCAGAATGGATTGATTTTTTTCTTGATGGCGTAATAGAAATCGCCAATGAGGCAATCGAGACTGTGGGTAAAATAACTACTTTACGACAAAATAATATTGAATTAATTCAAAAACTAGGAAAACGGGCAGCTGAAAGCGCCACAATCGTGCTTCCAAAACTTTATGGACAACCAATAGTAAATGTATCCACGGTTATGAGATGGACTGGATTTACTCGTGCTGGCGCTCAAAGAGTAATTGATAGGTTTATCGAAATGAAGATATTGGTTCCAAAAAATCAGGATGTAAAATATGATCAGTCATATATCTATAAAAAATATTTAGATATTTTTGATGAAAAGTGAAAAAGAGGAGAAGAGGCGGGGAAATCAATAACATTGGGTATGGAGTAAGATTAAACAGATTTTAATTATGGCGAAATTGCCATGATTAAAAGTTAAGTTGTTGCAAATTATGCAATAACTTCAGGGGAAAGAAGCAGTATCCAAATTATGTTTTAAAACATTTCCATATCTTTCCTTTTTCATTTATTTATATTTTGATATTGAGTTTAATGATTTTCTATATTTCTAAATTTAGATTTAGAGAAAGTATGGAAAAAAATGCAAAAATACTATTTCTAATTATTTTTTCAGTTTTTTGTTATTTGTGGATTGATCACAATAATTTTTTTGTTTGGATAACAGGAGAAGACTCGGTCCTGGAGTATCTACAATTTATGTTTTATCTTTTTTCTGGGTTTATATCATATAAAATATTTTTGCTTCTAAAAAAGAAAATGAGATTCTTTTCACTGTTATTTTTAATCTTTTCAATCATGTTATTTTTTATATCTCTTGAAGAGATTTCTTATGGCCAAAGAATTTTTGGGTTTACAACACCAAAACAAATAAAAGAGATCAATCTTCAGGAAGAAACAAATATTCACAATATTTTGGGATACGAAATAAATCAAATTGCCTATATTTTAATTGGATTTTATGGGCTTTTTTCCAGACAAATCGTTACTAATTTTTTCCCAAAAAAAGGTAAGGATTTAATAATTTTTACTCCTCCAAAATATTTATCTTGGTATTTTTTCTTGGTCTTTTTGGTTTACTATGACAGAAATTTTTTAAATCTTAATTATGACATCGTGAGTAATAATGTTTTTAGAAAATACGCCATTTGGCAATGGTTAGAAGTATCAGAACTATATTTGGCGATGGCTTTCTTTATCTATACACTGTCAATACATAATGATATTGGTAAAGCCATAAAAAAATAAGATTATAAGTAAAGAGACTGATATAATCGCTTATGTCAATAAAAAAAATTTTCCCAGTGGTAATTGCTGCTTTAGTAATTGTGGCAACTGTTGCTTTTTTGTTTTTGAAAAAAGAAGATAAAACTCCAGCTTTGGATCAATCGGTTTACGAAAAAACC
>CAZCYK010000093.1:0-2311 GCA_964502975.1 uncultured Gammaproteobacteria bacterium
CTACCAAATTTTTAGGCTCTAAAGATCAAGAATTAAATTATCAAAAAGCTTTGATTATTGGTTTATTTCAATCGCTTGCCATTCTCCCTGGTGTTTCTCGATCGGGAGCTACTATTTTTGCTGGCTTACTTCTTGGTTTATCCCCGATTAACGCCTTCAATTTTTCATTTTGTCTTTTTATTCCTGCATCTCTTGGTGCTTTAGTATTAGGCCTAAAAGATATGTCTAGCTCGGGAATTTTTGATATCCAATATTTAATACCCTTCGTGTTAACATTCGTAATTGGGTTAGTTGCCCTAAAAATTCTTCAAAATATAATCATTAATAATAAATTTTGGATTTTCTCAATTTACACTTTTATTCTGTCAATTTTACTATTCTTTCTTATCTAGCACTCACCCGATCTTCCATTTAATTTATTCAATACTAGCTTTTTAATATTTTTTCTTGTCTGTTTCATCATTTTTGATGGGCTATTAGTTTTTCCAACTTCAATAACCTCCAATTCTATTTGATATTTTTTTTCTTCAATATTTTTTTTCATGTTTTAATATTAGCTATTTACTACTTACTATTTACTAATTTACTAAATCTCTCCACTCATAAACTCTTTCCATATTAAATAAAGTTCGGACGTCGAAAAGGCGTCTCTAGCCACATAATCAGCAATTTTTTGATAATCTTTATTGTCAAAAAGATCATTGACATCACCACCATGTACTCCTGCTTCCTTTGGATTTTCAATTCCAAAGGCCTTACAAAGCATTTCCAGTTTAAATCCATGTGACTGCCTAATTTTATTTTGCAAATCAATAAATTTATCTCCACCCCATTTTTTTATTTCAAACGGTACCTTGACTCGATTAACCCCTGATCTGATTTGTAAGTAAGGGAAATCAAAATTATCACCGTTATAAGTCACAAATAACTCATATTCTCTAGCAATCTCCCAAAATCCAATCAATAAATCTTTTTCATTATCAAAAATTTTGTAAGTATAATTTTCTTTTTCAGGGACTAAATCTTTGTCTCCAATCAGAAGTACTATCCCTTTTTTAGAATCTGGATTAAATGCTCCAATAGCACATACCATCCCAAAAATTGAATAAAGGCCAGTTTTTTTCTTGGCTATTTCTTTGTCGCTTTCAGCTTTTTCCAAATTATTAAGTAAATAGTCCTGTTCTATTTCATCTAAATCTTTAAATTTTTTACCAACAGTTTCGATATCAAATACCATGGTTTTAACGGTTGCTCTGTACCCTTGGGTATCTTCATTTTCAACTATTTGGCAATTATCGATGATTAAACTCACCTGTCCTTTGTATTCTTGAGTTTTACCGTTTACTTCAACTACCTTACCGACTTCAATCTGGCATTGAGGGAGACTATTATTCCAAATTTTTGCCTCAATTTTACCCTCAGGTTTGGTCAATTCCAATTGATAATATTCATCACCTTTACTAGTTTTTTTTATTTCTTTTTTGCTTACCAAAAAATGTTCATCCCTTATAACATCATTGGGTCCATATTTTATTGCCATCAAAGCATTATAGATGATTTATATCAATTTCGGAAATTATGTTCCTATATAAAACCTATAATATTGCAATACAAATAATATTTTGCTACAATAACTCAAGTTGGTTATAGTACTTTAAATTATAGGGATTAAAAAAAAGGGGGTATTGTTTGTGAAAATTGATACTAATCGGAGAAAATCGCTTCTCCAAAATGTACGAATTATGCTCATTTATTTGTTCGGCTTGTGGTACAAAATCGAATACTCAAGTGCTCCTCGTACCTTTTATGTTGCAAAATATGCTGGCAAGAACGAACTTCTTTTCGAAGGATTAAACTCAGATTTATTGGGGTATTACTACCAAGGCTATCGTTATACACAAATACTTGAGTTCATATCAAAAGATCCTCTTCAAACAGACAACAATTATCGAATATTTGGTTTTAGAATAAAGGATCAGAACAAAAACGAATGCTATTTAAAATTTAATAAAAAATTTTTAGAAGAGGTAAAAGAACTAATCAATTCAACCGATTACCAATTCATAACTTATTTCTTACGAAACCCCTAGACCACAACAGCGACCAACTTGGCCGACAAATTTTTTTATAAAAAACAAAAATTTGCCGGCCTTTTTATTATCGGGCCTTGCCCGACGAAGCTTTTTGGTCGGGCCTTGCCCGACGTAGTCCCGAATTATCGGGACGTAGTCGGGGATACAGGATTTGAACCTGCAACCTCACGGACCCCATCCGTGCGCGCTAGCCAATTGCGCCAATCCCCGTTTTTTTA
>CAZCYK010000094.1:0-2279 GCA_964502975.1 uncultured Gammaproteobacteria bacterium
CCCGATTTTACTGTCTATATGCCCGATGGTATGAAAGTTAATGTCGATTCCAAATTCCCTTATCAAAATTTAGTCAAAATGAGTGAAGCCGACGGAAAAGATGAAAAAGAACGATTCAAAAAACTTTTTGAGCAAGATATCAAAACCAAAATCAAAGAAGTTACTAGTAGGGAATACATAAATCCAGAAGACAACACTGTCGATTTTGTAATTTTATTTATCCCCAACGAGATGATTTTTAGCTTTATCTACGATCGTTTCCCAAATATTTGGCAAGAAGCTATGGGTAAAAAAGTAATTTTAGCGGGTCCTTTTAGTTTTACTGCCATTTTGAGAATGGTTCATCAAGCTTACGACAATTTTAGATATCAAAAAAATGTTGCCAACATTATTGGTTATATCAAAAAATTTTCCGAAGAATTTGATAATTATAGTAAGGGGTTTAAAGATTTGGGAACACGAATTGAGGCCCTTCAAAAACAATATACTGCCGTCGACACTACTCGTACCAAACAGTTAGTTAAAATAGTTAACAAAATAAAAACCGAAGAGACTGGAAAGTTAGAAAGTATCCATGAATAAAAAGTTTATCTATTTTTCTCTATTTTTTTGGTTTAGCTTGGCTATTTTTATAATTTTTGTACCTCCTGAGTTTATTTGGTCAAAAATTAGCTTTTTTTTAATAATATTTTCTGCCCTTATCTCTACTCTCTGTATATTTTCCAAAAATCATTATCTCAATATTTTTCTTTCTTTTTATTTAATTTCTTTATTACTTCTTCTTTTTTTCCATCAGTTTTTTATAATCAATTTAATCCTAACAACCGGACTTTTTGTTTGTCTATACTTTGTCTTTTATCAGACAAAACCCCATCAGCCTAAATTACCCTCTTGACATCATTTAGCAGTCGTTCTATTATATTGCTAATATGGCAGATTTAACACAACGACAAATAAAATTGCTCAAATGTATTACTGAAGAGTTTATTGAGACCGCCACCCCAGTCGGTTCTGAAACTCTAGAAAAAAAATATTCTCTTGGTATCTCTTCGGCTACAATCCGAAACGAATTATCGACTCTTACCCAAATGGGTTTTTTAAAAAAAAGCCATTTGTCAGCTGGTCGATCACCAACTTCGATGGGTCTAAAGTATTATGTTCGAAATCTAATGACCCCAAAAAACCTGACTGCTAGTGAAGAAATTGGTGCCAAAGAAAAAGTCTGGGATTTCCGAAACGAATTTGACCGTCTTTTACATGAAACCACCAAAGAACTTGCCACTCGAACCCGTTCCATGGCGATAGCCACTACCGATCATGGACTGGTTTACAACTATGGTGCATCTAATCTATTGGAAGAACCTGAATTTTACAACATCGATGTTACCAAGACAGTTTTGTCTCTTTTAGACAATTCCAATTTCTGGTTTGAAATTATTAACAAAGCCGGAAATTTAGAAGACGAAAACATTGTTCATTTGTTGATTGGCGAAGACTTGGGCTTAGAACATCTAGAACCTTGTGGATTTATTTATCAAAATTATCAAGCCGGTCCCCACAAAGGAATATTGGGAGTCATTGGACCTGCTCGTTTTCACTATCCCCACATTGTTCCCTTAGTTGATTATTTTGCGACTCTAATTTCACAAATTACTCGTTAATTAATTTTATGGTAAAAACAAAAAAATCTACTTCTAATCAAAGTGCCAAAAATTTATCCGACCTACAACTTCATATCGAGACCTTAACTGATCGGCTAAACCGATCTTTAGCTGATTATGCAAATCTTGAAAAAAGGATTGAATCCCAGCGTCAGTTTTTTGTTACCCTGGCCACAACTTCTATTGTTACCAAAATGATTGAGGTTTTAGATGATTTATACCTAACATATCGACACCTTTCAGATCCTGGTCTAAAAATCGCTATTGATAAATTTGTTTCAATTTTACAATCAGAAGGAGTCGAAGAGATAGTTGCTTTAGACCAAGAATTTGATCCTTCAACTATGGATTGTCTTCAGATTGATAAAGGTAAAGAGAATTATGTTATCTCTGTTAAAAAACCAGGTTACAAATTAAATGGTCATGTAATCCGACCGTCACAAGTGGTGGTCGGCAAATCTGGCCCAATTACTAATTAATTATTATTTATACTAAAGCTCAAACGTTCTAACGTTCTAAAGCTCTAAAAACTATGTCAAACAAAATAATCGGAATCGATTTAGGTACTACCAACTCCTGCGTTTCAGTTATGGAAGGTGGTACTCCAAAAGTTATTAT
>CAZCYK010000095.1:0-2275 GCA_964502975.1 uncultured Gammaproteobacteria bacterium
ATAGTGGGAGAAGCTTATATAAGTAGTGCCATGCTAAAACTTTTGGGGATGGATAAAAATGAAGCTTTGGGAAAGACGTTTAATGTGTCTTATATTGTACCTGACGGAAATGTGAGAGGAATGACAGGAAGATTGCAGTCAAAAGAAAAAGAGTACACTATAAAAGGAGTAATTGAGGATGACAATACTAGTTTTTACTATTATCAAATAGCAGATGCTAAGAGGCTCGGGGTTTCGGTTTATTCTCAATTAAAAGTTTTGACAGATAGCCAAGAAAAATTGGTGGAAGTAAGAAAAAAGATTGAATTTTTAGGTTTTAAAACTGATAGTACAGCAGATACCGTGGCTCAAATTGAAAGTTTGTTTAAAACATTGAGAATGATTTTGGGACTTTTGGGGACAATTGCTTTGGCGGTAGCATCGTTAGGGATGTTTAACACCATGACAGTCTCACTTTTGGAGAGAACTAGAGAAGTGGGGGTAATGAAGGCTATGGGAATGTTGTCCAACGAGGTAAGAGAATTATTTTTGGCTGAGTCAATGATTATGGGGGTAGGAGGCGGTGTATTTGGAATCTTGTTAGGATTTTCTCTTGGAAAAATATTGTCACTTATTTTAACTTCAATTTCGGTAGTTTCGGGACAAGGGATAATAAATATTGCTTATATCCCATGGTTTTTTACAGTATTTATCTTGTTGATTTCTTTTATAGTAGGAATGGTTACTGGTTGGTATCCATCAAAGAGGGCCAGGCAAATTTCGGCATTAAATGCTTTGAGGTATGAATAATTTATTACTGATTCGTTACTTCTCGATAAGTTTTAGTGGAAATTTCTTTTATTAAGTTAACTGCTTGATTCATAGATTTGGTGGTTTTGGTCATAACACAAAGAAGATAGGGGTTTTGAGGAAGATGAACGATACCACAGTCGTGAAATTGAATTTCGTTGGTATCGGTGTATTTTCTTTCTCCAAATTTGTGAGAGACAGCAATTTCTTTTGGGACTCCAGCAACAAGCGCATCTTTGTATTCAACTTGAGTTAGTAGTTTTAGGGCTTTTTCAGACATGTCTTGATTGAGATAAGAAGCGTTGTAAAGTATTCTAAAAAAGGAGGCATAGGCTTTTATGGTGACAATATTACCACTAGGATTGGAAAAGGCTTTGGAAATATCAACATCCAAATCTTGGTACACTTTCATGATTTCATCTCCAGTAAGATTTTGAGCTAAAGTGTTGTAAGCATTGTTGTCGGAGTAGATAATCATTTCTTCGAGCAATTTGTCAATCGTGTATTCAACGTCAGTAACCGTGGCGATTGATGGTTTAATATTTTGGATATTATTACCACTTTCAGGATCGTTGGTGACGATAAGTTTTTTTTGTAAAATAGAGGGGTCGGTTTCGGCTTTTTTAAGGTAAGCGATTAAAATTGGAACTTTGACTAGGCTGGCTGGCGAAAAATATTCTTTTTCATTGATACCAAACCAGGGACCGTTGTTTAAATCTCGATAATAAATTGAAACGAAAGTGACATTACCATTATTAGTTTCTCGGCTAATAATGGATTCAATTGATTTTTTGAGGGGGGTAAGTTTACTGTTGACACTAATATCGGGGTTACACTCCAAAATTGGATTGATGTATTTGTAATTGAAATTTTTTCGAACGATTTCTTCACCAGAGTGGTCCTCTTTCGTATCTGGGGCAAGCCAAAGGCCAAGAAAGAAAGTAATCAAGACACTAAAAAACCAAAGCCAAAAAGTTTTTTTGGTAAACATAGGATGAGATAATAATAACATAAAATAAGTAGGATAATGGTAAAATAAGAGTTATGAAAGAAGTTAAAATAGGTATTGTAGGCCAAGGCCTAAACCAAAAAAAAAGTATTTTGGTTGACGGACAAGAAATCTCGATAAATTTTCCTAAGCAAAATCAACCAAAGGAATTAATTGTTGGAGAAGAAACTGATTATTTGGTTGATGTTAACAAAGTGCTTTGTGCGAGACAAAGACATCAGGTTTCAGCTAACGATAAAATTGTAGGGGGTAGCTATATGAGTAAGGAACAAAAGTTAACTTTAGCCATAGAAACTAAAGAGGGTGAAGAAAGTAGGATTTTAACAGCTCAAGTTAATAAAAAAGCGGGAATTGCCGATTAATTATGTCAGATTTTAAATTAATGGAATCTAAGTGGCAGAAGTATTGGGCTAAACACCCTGAGATATATAAATCTAATAAACCAATAACCAATAACCAAGAAACAAACGATAATCA
>CAZCYK010000096.1:0-2256 GCA_964502975.1 uncultured Gammaproteobacteria bacterium
GGACGATAAAAAGTATGTTCCCATTTAAAATTTCCAAGGTTAATTTTAATTGGTAATTTCTGAGGAATATTTATAATCAAGCATACAAAAGTAAAAAAAATAATTGTCCAGAAGATACGAAGTGTTTTTTTGCTACGATTCATGGCTATTTTTGTCCGTTAATTAGAGATAATTGTCGTGGATGACCAGAAAAAAGATAAGTAATACAGACTTTGGTACGATTAATTTTGATTGAAACAGGATCACCTTCTTTAATATTAAAATCTTTGATTGATTTGGAAGGTATAGTCAGAGCTAAGCTGTTGCCTGTTTTGATAACTTTTCTAATTTTGGCCATTAATTTATAGACTACTAATTTCTGATTGGTTCCCTATTATAACAATTGGGTTGCCTAAGAAAAAGTCGACAATAAATTGATCTCTTTTTTGTCGACGAAGACGGAATTCTCCTTTACCCATGACCATATAGTTTATTTCGTAACCACGAACTTCCTGTTCTTGTTTGATAAACGAATCAATCTCTCGCAAAGATACATCACCAACAATAACTAAATCAATATCATCTGGAGATCGTTTATCACCTGTAATAAATTTGTTGCTGTAAAAAACTAACTTAATAGTCCCCAAGGTTTCATTTTTGTTTTGTAATTTTAAACCCAAACCAGAACTTTGATTGGCAATAGTTAAAAGGTTAAAAAATAAAGATGATTGTTTATCAGCCCAATAATAAAGCCGATTACCTCTCCACTCAGAACTAATCACTCCTGATTTTTGTAAATTTGCTAATTCACGACGGACAGAATTAATTTCTTCGTCAGCAAGTCGGACCAATTGTCGGACATAATATATCTCTTGTGGATTGTAGAATAAAATATTGATTAGTTTTAATCTTGTTTGTGATACAAAAAGATGTTTTAAGCTAGTTTGAATCTTCATAGATTAATTGTAGGAGACAATATTACCTATCGGAAGAATTTCTACCCATACATTTCCTGGGACAAAATTAATTTCTTTTCCGCTCGTTTTGTCTTTATAAATAGTTCGAGACGCTCGATTGGCTTTTGTCCAAGTAATATCAGTCTTGGTACCGTTTTGAACTAGTACACCAGTACCACTGCCGATTACAGCATATAAATTATGGAGGTGTTCGTCCACAGAACGAGATTCTTTGACAAATTGGATAACAATATTCTTAGCAGTAATAGTTTCTTGGGTATTATGGTCGGTTTGTTCAGAACCACCATTTAATCTTTTGTATACATTTTTGGCATTGTCATAAATCCAGCCAACATTATAATTTTTTATGCTTGACCAAAAATCAAAGGATACCTTGGTCGCGTCAAGAGTGGTGGCCGGTTTATCATCTTGTTTAAATAACCACGAACGATAATTTTTATCCCAGGTAGTTTTTTTGGCTACAGTATCATTGGTTAGTCCTCGGGCTTCGGCTATGTTCCATAGTTCTGTGGAAGAGCAATACATAGTGTGTTCGGTAGCTTTTGGACTACCGGTTCGATCTGGTTCCCGTCGACAGGCTTTGTACGAAAGAGAAAACTGACTTAAATCACTCCAAGTTCCCTTACTAGTCCATCCATAAGCAGAAATTTGCTCTAATGCTTGGGCTTTTGTTGCAGTAGTACAAGGACCACCGTCGGTTGCGGCGCTACAATTGGCTCCCCCGACATGATTATAAAGAGGGTAATCTGAATATTCTGAGGCTAAATCCAAGAAATAAGTCCGAGCAGATCGAACTGGACCAACATCATACTTGTTAGCATGCGACCCAGCGACCTGGCCGCAATAAAAAACACCCATAAATCGAGTTATTCCGCCTTCTGCCACGGCTTCATAAACGATATCAGCAGTTTGTAAACCTGATTGAGGTCGAGAATCTTGATGATTTTCAATCATAACTAGCAATGGTCTTCTGGAAGACCAAATATCTTTTTCTTCTTTAGTATAAAGTTTGCCATTGATAGGACACACTTCCGTCTTTGGCCCTGGATAAACTTCTGGTTTTTTTGTCTCAGAAGGAGTTAATTCTCCGGTTTGATTGGTCTCTTTTTTGGTAAAAGTTAAAAAACTTCCATTACCAGCGGGGATAAAATAGTCAAACAAAAAATAAGACACGCCACTAACTAATAAAAATAAACCTAAATAACTAATTATTTTGATAATTCTAGGATTCATTGAATATTTAATCTTTAATAGTATTAACTATAGCTAATTTTTCTTCTTTTGACAAAGTGTTGTTTTC
>CAZCYK010000097.1:0-2244 GCA_964502975.1 uncultured Gammaproteobacteria bacterium
ATTCTGTCTTCCTCAAAGAACATGTGTTCAGTTCGAGTTAACCCAATTCCCTCAGCTCCAAATTCTCGAGCAGTTTTCGCATCTTTTGGAGTATCAGCATTGGTTCGGACTCCCAATTTTCGAGTCTTGTCTGCCCACTTCATCAAAGTAGCAAAATCACCACTCAAAGTTGGCTCCATGGTTGACACTTGTCCCAAAAATACTTCACCAGTCGAACCGTCTAAGGTGATTATCTCGCCTTCTTTAACTGTCAGGACTTCATCGCTGTCGACGGTCTTGGCTTTAAATTCTTTATTTTTTTCGTCAACAGAAATAGTTTCACACCCCGATACACAGCATCGTCCCATGCCTCGAGCTACTACAGCAGCATGGCTGGTCATCCCACCTCTGGCAGTCAAGATTCCACTTGCCGCATTCATTCCCGCAATATCCTCAGGTGATGTTTCTAGTCTTACTAAAATTGTTTTTTTACCATTTTCTTTCCATTTTACGGCAGTTTCAGCATCAAACACCACTTGCCCATAAGCAGCCCCCGGGGATGCTGGCAAACCCTTGGCAATTACTTTGAACTTGCCTTTTTCTTTTGGATCAATGGTTGGATGAAGCAATTGATCGAGTTTGTCAGCCTCGACTCGAGTCAAAGCTGTTTTTTCATCAATCATTCCTTCACTTACCAAATCTACAGCTACTTTTACCATTGCCGGTGCGGTCCTCTTGCCATTTCGAGTTTGTAAGATAAAAAGTTTTCCATTTTCAATTGTAAACTCCACATCCTGCATATCTTTATAATGTTTTTCAAGTTTGTCAAAAATTGCTATTAATTCTTTGTAAGCAACTTCATTGTCTTCTTTCAAAGACTCAAGATGTTTTGGAGTCCGAATTCCGGCCACCACATCTTCTCCTTGAGCATTCATCAAATACTCACCATAAGGTTTATTTTCACCAGTCGATGGATTTCGAGTAAATGCAACTCCAGTACCACAATCATCACCCATATTACCAAACACCATCGATTGAATATTGACTGCAGTCCCAAAAATTTTAGATTCGTCAATTTTATTTAGTTGACGATAATAAATTGCTCGAGGATTGTTCCAGCTCCCAAAAACTGCTCCAATTGCTCCATCAAGTTGATCTTTTGCATTTTCAGGAAAATCTTTTCCTTTTTCAATTTTGTAAATTTCTTTATATCCCTTAACCACTTCTTGCCAATCTTCAGCCATCATTTGAGTGTCTTCTTTAATTCCTTTTTTGGCTTTGATCGAATTAATCACATGTTCAAATTTTTCGTGTTCCAAATTTTCCACCACATTACAATACATTTGCATAAATCTTCGATAAGAATCCCACACAAATCTGGCATTGCCGGTTTTTTCTACCATTCCCGCCACTACTTTTTCATTTAAACCCAAATTTAAAATTGTGTCCATCATCCCTGGCATTGAAGCAGCTGCCCCAGACCTTACCGAAACCAACAAAGGATTTTTGGCATCACCAAATTTCTTACCAGTCAGATTTTCCAATTTTTTCAAACTTTGATCCATTTGTGCTTTTAGCTCAGTTGGATATTTTTTCCCATTATTATAATAGTATTGACATACTTCAGTTGAAATTGTAAAACCACCCGGAACCGGAATTCCCAAATTGGTCATTTCAGCCAAATTTGCCCCCTTACCACCCAAAATAAATTTCATATTCTTGTCACCTTCTGCCTTACCATTTCCAAAAAAATAGACGTATTTTTTCATATTTTTGTTAATTTTTAATTATTAATTACTAATTTTTTTTAAATCCGCCTCTGGCGGAAACTTGTAATGTTCTACTTTATAACAACAATCTTTCTTTTTCAAGCTCCAAAGACCAAATTATTGCATTTTCAATTAATACAGTTTATTCTATTAATAGTGACCAAACAAACCCAAAAAAAAATTATTTTAGCCCTATTTTATGTTCTAATTTGTTTACCTTTTATCTTTTTTCTCAAATCCTCTCAAGCTGCCCCAATCTCAAATTTAAAAAATCAACTAACTAGTGCTCAGCTTTCCTATTTTGGCCGACTTGATGCCAACAATATTGCTGGTAATTCTATTATTACTGTCAAAACCAGTGTCGGTGATGCTCCCTCAAATAACAATTACAACCTATTTATCGGTGATACCTTAGCAATTGCCAATGCGACCACTGGTAGCACTCAATACATCGTTAGTGACGTAGCTGGGACAAACTCAATTTCATTAAGCACCG
>CAZCYK010000098.1:0-2229 GCA_964502975.1 uncultured Gammaproteobacteria bacterium
CTGGATTAATGTATTTAGTCTTTTTATCAGCTTGGTTTAATTTTTTTAAGTTTGTAGGCTATGTTTATTGGATAAAAGTAATTATTGGAATTGTGGCGATAATTTCTGGGGTAATGCACATCAAAAGTGGATTATTTTCTAAAGGAGAATGTAAGGCTACGAGTCAAAATCAACGGCAAAAAATTATTCAAAGAATAAAAGACGTACTGAATCAAAAAAAATTATTTTTGTCATTAATTGGAATTGTAAGCCTAGCAGTATCGGTTAATTTGGTTGAGATTGTTTGTTCGGCGGGATTACCAGCGGTTTATACAAATTTACTATCAACAATAAAATTAACAACTTTTGAATATTATTTTTATTTACTCTTATATGTATTTATCTTTATGTTGGATGATTTGTTAATTTTCTTTTTGGCAATAAAAACATTTGAAGTTAGTGGAATTAGTAAAAAGTATACAAAAATGTCAGGGATTGTGGGAGGGTTTATTATTTTGATAATTGGAGTTATTTTGATAATAAAACCAGAACTGTTGATGTTTGGTTATTAAATTTATCCCTGTGGAATAACTATTGACAGATTAATTATTTAAGTTATAATGAATATATATTCATTAATAATTTTAATAAAGGAGGCAATATGCCAAACAGAGATCAAACAGGACCTGTTGGTCAAGGACCATTAACAGGTCGAGGTTTTGGACCTTGTAGTGGTGGTAGAGGCTTAGGTAGAGGTTTTGGTCGCGGTCGAGGATTCGGTCGTGGATTAGGCCGATACTTTGGTTGGAACGAACCACAAACCAAAGAGGAACAAGCTGAAGCTTTAGTTGACTATCGAAAAGCCCTAGAAGAAGAGCTTGAGGATGTTAAAAAGCAAGAAGAGGGATTAAAATAAATTATGGTTAGGCCCAAAAATCCTAGACATTTAAGATTTAACCCCGGGGTAATGTATTTTAAACCTCGGGGTGTTCCCTTGTCAGAATTAGAAGAAGTTGAATTGTTAGGTGATGAACTTGAAGCTTTAAAATTACATGATGTTGATGGATTAGACCAAATTGAAGCGGCTAAAAAAATGAATGTGTCTCAACCTACTTTTGGAAGAATTTTAGATAAAGCATATAAAAAAATTGCTAAAGCAATCATTGGAGGGAAAGCAATCAAAATTGTCAAAAATTAATTTACTTTTTAGACCAATTGGCGGCTATCAGGCTAGTGATAGGAACAGCTAGAATTAAGCCGATGCTACCTACTAGAGTGCGAATGATTTCTTCTGTCAAAAATTCGTAGTTAATGATTTCAGAAAATGGATGAGGATTTTGAGTAAAAATTAAAAGTAAAGGTAACGAGGCACCGGCATAAGCCAAAACCAAAGTATTAACCATGGAGGTGATATGGTCTTTGCCAATAACCATTGAACGGGTATAAAGGTCTTTTGGTTTGGTTAATTTAGCGGTGGTAGCTAATTCGTCGACAATAGCTGATTGAGAAATAGTAATATCATCAAGAACACCTAATGTTCCAAGAACAATTCCGGCTAACAAAATTCCTTTCATATTTAAATTGCCTAAATTTACGGACAACATTCCTGCCTCTTCTGAAGAAAAACCTGTTAGATGGCCAATGTAACTAAAAACTGAAGCTAAAATAGCAGTGATAACTAAACTAATAATGGAAGCGATAATGGCGATGGTGGTTTTTTTGTTAATTCCATGAGCTATATAAAAAGAAATCGGGATAATAACCAGAGACGCAATTATGGCAATAATTATTGGGTTGTCTCCTGCCAAAATTCGAGGTAAAACAAAAGCAAAAACTACAAAAAAAGTAAAAATCATTCCTAAAAGTGCAAAAACACCTTTCCATTTAGCAATTATTAACAAGAGAATAACAAAAACAATAGTTAAAAGTATTAAGCTATCACTCCTAATAAAATCAACAACAATATATTCTTCTTGCCCATCCATCCCCTGGCTTAAATTCACTAATACCCTATCATTTAAAGAATATTTGACGACATTGGCTAGTGGTTGGTGGCCATTTTCGATAATAATTATTTTTTTGTCGAGGGTGGATAATTCTAATTCAAGTTTTTGATAAAGCTGAGGACTTCCCATTATTTCAATCTGTTTTTCTTCAATTATTTTGGTAACCCGAGCTTCGATTGAGGGGTTGTTTTCTCCTTGAGCAATAACAAAAGATGGTGGAATAAAAAGAGAGATTAAAAAAACA
>CAZCYK010000099.1:0-2186 GCA_964502975.1 uncultured Gammaproteobacteria bacterium
CTGATTATTCTATCAGATATATTTATCTAACCACTGAATGTAATACTTTCCGTTTGGTGGACCTTGTCCGCCGGAGTTCGCTGACATGAAGTAATGGGATAATGGATAGTGGGAAGATTTTTGAGTAATCAGCCTACGCTTGAAAGCTCCGGCGGACGTAGGCGGAGCATGTGAGTCTGGAACCTTTCTGTCCCTATAACTATTTCAAGATGATAATTATTCTCCAACATAACCGTTACTCGAGACAATCATTCTAAACCAACTTTTTTGTTCATCCGTTAAATTTGCAAAAAATATTTCTAAAGTACTTACAATTTGATTATGAACATCACTAACTTGCCATCCTTTTGTTTCAGGAGTTACTTTAAGTCGACTATAAGTCAAATGAGCTATTTCTTTACCAGTTCTATATTTAAGATAACCTTCTACAGGTAAAGAACTAGGAATTTTTTTTCTAAAATTATTTGGGTCATCAAAAAAATCATCAACAATTACATCATCTGGTTTAATTTTTTTAGGTGGATAAAGAAAATCAAATAAACACCGTGCATGAATTAAAAAAGATTCTAAAATTACATTATTCTGTAGTTGATCAAGACCACCTTTATTTAGCCTTCCCATGGTTGCAGTAAACATTTCAATTTCATAAGAAAGATGTTCATATGCCATTTTTTTAAGATCTTCAACCGAAACTTGACGTTTATTCATTATTTACTAATCCAACTCTTTTATAATATTTATTTTTTCTTTTAACATCTGTCCACTTAAATAAATTTGGGCAATCTTTAATAAGTTTATCTATTGTTTGTTCAGTTAAAAAATTTTTCCCATACCATTCCGTAGTAAGATGTTTTATTGAACGCCATTTCCATTTTTTCAAGTAATTATAAAGCATTATTGCTCTTTTATTCCTTATTACCTCATTTCTAAGTTGTAAAAAAGCAATAATATCTACGATAGTTATTAATATTATTATTGGTATCTTCCAAGATTCAGGGAAAAAACTTGTCCAATTCCTAAAAATGTACGGTAAGAAAACTATCGACAAAAAAATAAGTGTAGAAAGAGGTTGATTTTTAACTATTCTTATTACCAATTTAACTTTATTAACATCCATCACCGAATTTTACCACTTCTATATAGTCATCATTGCAGGTTGCGGAGAGATTTAATCGAAAATTAAATTATTTTTACAATTTTCTTTTTATTTTATGAATAATAATTACTATTCCCATTAAAAGAGTGAAAATAACCCAAGCAATATTTGTAGGTAAAACATCAATATATTTAGATTCGTGATTATTTAAAACAAAAACCATAAACAAATTAAAGAAACCAAAAAATGCAGCAATAAACCAAAAAATAATAAAAATAGTTTTTATTATTTTAATAATATTTTTCATCTTGGCGGAGAGGGTGAGTCTGGAACCTTTTTATCCCTATAACACGATATAATCAATATATGGAAAATCACAAAATAAATATTCGATTAAGATTAGTTGTTATTAAAGAAGGAAAAGTGTTAGTTCAATATCGTCAGAAACATGATTATTTTCATTATTTTGGTGGTCACTTAGAATACGGTGAAACAATTTTAGAAGGATGTATCAGAGAAACAGCTGAAGAATGTAATGGAGCAAAATTTGAATTCAAAAAAATTCTTTATATTCGTGACTTTTTGTTTCCCGAAAAAGAAAATGAACATAGCGTTGAATTATTTATTTTAGGCGACATTGATAAATTTGAAGAATTAGAACATTGGCTCGATCCAGAACATCCAGATGGCGATGTTTGGTGTACTTGGTTAGACATCAATAATTTACCAGACAATTTATTTCCCCACGCCCTATCAAAAAAATTATTAGAAGATTACCAAGCCGGTTTTCCCAGAGAAGGGGAATATATTGGCAGAATGGATAAATAGATTATTTGAATATTTTATAGTGTCATCACTGGCGGGGACATGGATTTGGAACCAAAACAAATCTAAATAGGAACAATTAAAAAATGGTCAAGGGATATCATAACCTATATTACATGGAACAATAGGGTAAAAACGACATTTGGCGGATTTATCCGCCGGAGTCCGCTGGCATGAAGTAATTGGACAATGAATAGTGGAAAAACTTTCGGGTAATCCGCCTACGCTTGAAAGCTCCGGCGGACGTAGGCGGCGAACCATTGAC
>CAZCYK010000100.1:0-1977 GCA_964502975.1 uncultured Gammaproteobacteria bacterium
CGGAGTGAGGATTAAACAAAAAGACAAGACTTCTCCCCTTGTTAAGGGGAGATACGGCAAAGCCGAGAGAGGATTAAAAAGTTAGTTTATAATATCTACTATGATCACTCTCGATTCCCCTGAACTCAAAAACATTTCCCCTCAAAAACTTGGAGAGCTAATGATTGAGGCCAAAAAAGCCTATTATGTTGAGAGTAAGCCTATTATGGATGATCACACTTGGGACGTATTAGAAGATATACTGCGCCAAAAATTACCTCATCATCGAGTTTTTACCAAAGTAGGAGCCTCCGAATTTGTTACCGGTTTTGACAAAAAAAAACACGTTGTTCCTATGGGTTCACAAAACAAAGTCAACAAAATTGATGATCTTATTCATTATTTTGAATTAAAAAAAATCCCCAAAGATACTGACTTTGTCGTTCAACCAAAATGTGATGGTATTTCTCTTGAAATTGAATATAAAGATGGTCAATTAGTTGATGCCGTTACTCGTGGAGACGGTTATATTGGAGACATTATTACTCAAAACGTCGTTAAAATGAAAAATTTTGTTTATAGAATGCCTAATGACTTTAGTGGTTCCATTCGTTGTGAAATCATTATTCTGAACGAAGACTTCGAAAAATTAAATCAACTTTCTGTTGAAAAATACTCTAATTCTCGAAATGCCACTTCCGGTATATCTCAACGATTAGATAGTCAATCTTCGGAATATTGCAGTCTATATGCTACCGATTTGCTTTTTTCCAACCAATTAATTGAAAAAGAAGTCGATAAAATTAAATTTCTCAATAAACATGGCTTTGTCGGAGTTAAAACTTTTATCTGTCATAACTATGATGAAATTGAGAATATTTATCAGCAATTTTTAAATCAAAAAAGACAAGATTATCCGTTTGAAATTGACGGACTCGTTATTAAAATAAATGATCTCAGTTTACAACATAAATTGGGATCTAAAAACAATCGCCCTAAAGGACAAGTTGCTTACAAATTTCCAGCTCGCTCTAGTCAAACTCGAATTACTAAAGTCGAATGGCAAATTGGACCAATGGGGACAATCACTCCAGTTGCCCAGGTTGACCCAATTGAAATTTCTGGAGCAATTATTACCTATGCATCTCTTGCCAATTACGATTTAATTAAAGAAAAAAATATTAATATTAATGATGTCGTTGAAATTCAAAGAAGGGGAGATGTCATCCCTCACATTGAAGGAGTAGTAGCCAAAGTTACCCCCGGTCATCTTTTAGCCCCCACCAATTGTCCATCGTGCCACACTAAATTGATCCAAGACAATAAATACATTAAATGCCCCAATCTCAAAAACTGTCAGCCTCAAATCTTAGGGTCGCTCAAGCTTTTCTGTGATACTCTAGATATCAAAGGAATTTCCGACAAAACCATCGCCAAACTTTGGCAAATAAATTTAGTCAAATTACCTGGTGATTTCTACACCCTACAAGTTTCCGATTTTGAAAACATTCCAGGTCTTGGTACCAAATCAGGGACTAATATTGTCAGAGAAATTCAAGCCAAAAAAACTTTAACCTTAAAAGCTGTTTTAGATGCTTCTATCATTCCCAATTTCAGTTCTCAACGTATTAATCAAATTATTCAAGCCGGTTTTGGTACTCCAGACAAAATTTTAAATATTACTGTTCCTCAGTTAGAATCTTTACCCGGAATTCAAATCACTCTAGCCCAAAAAATTTATCAAGGTATTCAAGACCGCCGAGATTTTATTAATTCTATTCTCTCTCAGGTTTGCATTAAACATTCGACATTAGAAATTAGAAATTTGACATTAAACAATCTTTCATTTGCTATTACCGGCACTCTTTCTGTTCCAAGAATTACTCTAGAAGATAAAATTACTTCTCTTGGAGGGAAAATTGTAAGTACTGTTACCTCCAACACAAATTATCTTGTGTCAAACGATTCAAAATCTAATTCAAGCAAGTGTGTTTCTGC
>CAZCYK010000101.1:0-1935 GCA_964502975.1 uncultured Gammaproteobacteria bacterium
ATTCTTGTTTTGCCACCATCGAACAACAAGCTAACCCCTTACTTCGAGGTCGACCTATTGCTGTGGTGGCTTACAACTCCCCTAAAGGGTGTATATTGGCGCCTTCGGTTGAAGCCAAAAGACTTGGAGTCAAGACTGGTATGCAAGTCAGAGAAGGGAAGCTGCTTTGCCCGTCTCTTCAGATTTTAGAACCCGACCCTTGGAAATATAGAAATATCCATGTCCAACTTCGTGACCTAATTTCTCAATATACCACTCGTTTTTCCCCCAAATCTATCGATGAATTTATTCTAAATTTTGAAGGTTTTCCTTCATTTAAGCTAGGGATGCACCAAATCGGGTTAGAAATTAAACAAAAAATTAAATCACAAATAGGCGAGTGGTTGACTGTCTCAATCGGTATTGGGCCCAATAGATTTTTGGCCAAACTGGCTGCCAATCTCAAAAAACCCGATGGACTAGAAGAAATTAACGCTCAAAATTATCAACAAATTTATCAAAAATTAACTCTTGTCGACCTAAATGGTATCAAAAGTGCCAGTGCTATCCGTCTCAACAATGCCGGTATCTACAATCTCAACGATTTTTATAATTCTTCCATCGATCGACTCCAGTCGGCTTTTGAGTCAATCTTGGGTTACTATTGGTATCTTCGGCTTCGGGGTTGGGAGATTGACGATGTCAATTTTGGTCGCAAAAGTTTTGGCAATATGTATTCATTACCAATTATTGCTTCTACCCCCCAAGAGATATCTCCAATTCTCCACAAATTAGTCGAAAAATGTAGTTTTCGCATGCGTCGCTCTGGTTACACTGCCAGGGGTGTTCATGTGGCTCTTTTGTACCGCGATCATTCTTTTTGGCACCATGGGTCTGTTCTCAAAGATCCACTTTTTAATTCAAGCGATATTTACAAATTCGCCTACAAAATTATGGCTTCTTCTCCTTATCGTTTGCCAGTTGCCAACTTGTCTGTGTCTCTTTTTGATTTAACCAAGTCCAATTTTTCCCAACTGGATTTATTCAATCAACTGACCAAAAAAATTAATCTTACCCAGGCTTTAGACAAAATCAATGAAAGGTGGGGAAATTTTGTTATCACCCCAGCCATGATGATTGGCACTCAAAACAATGTTGCTGACAGAGTCGCTTTTGGTAATATAAAAGAGTTAGAACAATTTATTATTAATTCTTAATTTTTAGCTATTTGCTATTAACTATTTGCTATTCACTAAATTTATGTGTGGTCGATATAGTCTAAATTTAAATCAAGATTTCTACAAACAATTTGGAGCTGTCAACCGACTTTCATCTTTTCCAAAAGACACCCAAGTTTCCCCTGGCCAAGTCGAGCCAGTTATTATTAAACAAGAGGGGTTAACTCTCGCGTGGACTATGAAATGGGGACTAATTCCTTTTTGGGCCAAAGAGAGAGGGGTTGGTAATAAAATGTTTAATGTCAGGTCTGAATCTCTGACTACTAAAATTGGTTTTAGAAAATCTTTCACTAGCAAAAGATGTTTGGTCCCGAGCAATGGTTTTTATGAATGGAAGACTGAAAACGGAATTAAAACTCCATGTTACATTGAAGTTTCGAATCGGCCTCTTTTTGCTTTTGCTGGTATCTATGATTTGTGGGAAGAACCAGTCAGCGGCAGAGAAGTCTATTCTTTTGCCATAATTACCACAAAACCCAATGATGACATTAAACCAATTCACGATCGGATGCCAGTTATCCTGCGCCCCCAACAAGAAAAAGTCTGGCTTGATCACTCAGTTTTGATTTCTAAATTAGACCCCCTACTTCGCCCGTCAACAGAAGCTCTAACGATAAAAACTTATACTAATAATGATAAAATTAAAGTGTAAAAGACAAAGGGGGTGAGGTATGTGATTAAAAAAATGAATAAAAATATAAAAAATTTAGATGTCTGG
>CAZCYK010000102.1:0-1909 GCA_964502975.1 uncultured Gammaproteobacteria bacterium
AGAAACTGTAAAAGTAAATTTGGGAGTAAATGAAAAAAATAAAGAATTTTTCTTTTTTGTTTTTAGTTGTTGATCAAAATCTCGACGAAAAAGAGCCAAGACATCTGCCCCGTTTAAACCTAAATAGTCTGCATAATCTTTGATTATCAATGAACAATAGGGTTCTTGAGGGAAACAACTAACGGTTTCGTTTTCAAGGGCTTCTAGGTATTTAATTGGAACTTTTATTTTTTTTGAAATATCGACCAATTCCCATTCTTTGTCGAGACGGGTGTTTTTTAAAAGAGATGAGGCGCAAAACATAGGTATTATTATTCAATGTTGTCTTGAGGACTATTATGTTCAATCAAAATATCTCTTGGTTTGGAGCCATTGGCAGGACCCACAATTCCGGCTTGCTCCAATTGGTCTAATACTCTAGCAGCTCTGGCATATCCAAGCTTAAGACGACGTTGCATCAATGACGAAGAGGCTTTGCCTGATTCTCTAACTAATTGGACAGCGGCATCAAACAGAACATCGTGGTCTTCTCCGGATGAACCAAGTTTAACTGACCCATGCCCAGTTGAAACTGGTAAATTGGTAATTTCGTCGTTGTATTGGGTGGTTTGTTGAGTTTTAAGTCTTTCAATTAGATTGTTTATTTCTTTGTCGGAAACAAAACAGCCTTGAACACGGACGGGTTTGGCCAACTCTGGTGGTAGATAAAGCATGTCCCCTCTACCTAATAATTTTTCGGCTCCAGGTGTATCTAAAACAACCCGAGAGTCAGTAACAGAAGCAACCGCAAAAGAAATTCTTGATGGAATATTGGCTTTTATTAATCCAGTAATTACATTGACTGAAGGACGTTGGGTGGCTAACACTAAGTGAATCCCCACAGCGCGAGCCATTTGAGCCAAACGACAGACATTATCTTCAACTTCAGAAGGTGAAAACAACATAATTTCAGCTAATTCATCGATAAAAATTAAGATATAGTACATTTGTTGGAACCCTGACAAATTGTTGTAGCCTTCGATATTTTTTACTCCAACTTCAGTAAATTTTTTATAACGATCTTCCATCTCTGTAACCGCCCACTTTAAGGCAGAAAGCACTTTTTCAGGATCGACGATAACTGGAGTTAATAAATGAGGAATTCCATTGTAAGGAGTCAACTCGACTCGTTTGGGGTCGACCATAATCATTCTTACTTCTTGTGGAGATGCTCTAAACAAAATACTAGCAATCCAAGAATTGATACAAACAGACTTTCCAGAACCAGTTTGACCAGCAATTAGCACATGTGGCATCTTGGTAATGTCGGCAACTTTTGCATGGCCAGCTACATCTAGGCCTAATGGAACTGTGATTTTATTTTTGGCATTTTTCATGGCATCGGCTTCAAGCATTTGACGAATGGGAACTACTTCAAGCGAACGATTGGGAACTTCAATACCGACTCGGTCTCGACCAGGAATTGGTGCTTCGACCCTGATCATACCACCAGGAGCGGCTAAGGCCATAGCTAGGTCGTTACTGAGACTCATAATCTTGGCTAATTTTGTCCCTAGAGCAACTTCGAGAGCATATTGGGTAACAGCCGGACTTTCATTAAATTCGGCTACCCTTGCAGTAATACCAAAAGATTCAAGGGTTTGCTCAATAATTTGAGCATTTTTGCGGATATCTCCCCTATCAGCTTTGGGACCTGGAGTATTATCAAATAAATCAATTGATGGATATTGCCAAACTGGATAGTTGGCAACATCAAGAGAGTTGTTGCCTGGGGCTAAAATACCGCTTGGATTTGGTTTGTTTAAAACAGGTGGAATATTTACCACATTGAAGTCATCTTTTTCTTTTTTAGGCTGTAAATTGTTATTTTCGAGAGTTAATTGTGATTGATAAATTTTTTGCTTATTTA
>CAZCYK010000103.1:0-1817 GCA_964502975.1 uncultured Gammaproteobacteria bacterium
CAATAAAACTTTGGTAGTCTACCAAGCTAAGCTGATTTTGACAAGAGGATATCGTCTATTTTGTTCTGAAGTTCTTGATTATAGTTGACGCCATAACTTAAAGGAAGATTTTTCCCATTTGGTAGGATAATTAATCCTCGGTGGCCGTTAGGATTATTTTTAAGTAAAGTATTAAGTTTCATTAATTGATTTTGAGAGGCTTTTTGAGGAACAGTAATAACAAAATCATATTTACTAGCGTTTTCTGGAGCTTTGTCAGTGAGACTGTCGATTAAAACAGAAAGACTTCCCTCTCGAATATTTATTTTTCCCTCAATATAAACTGCCTTATTTTCTTCTAAAATATGGGAAATTCTTTCGTATGTTTTAGGAAAAACCACAGATTCAATAGTACCAGTTTCATCTTCAAGAGTAACAAAAGCCATCTTGGCATTATTTTTTTTGGTAAAAATATTTTTAAATCTTTTAATAGAAGCAATAAATTTTACTGGAACATCATTCGTTTTTTGAAGAATTTCGTTAATTTTTGGAAGACCAAGGGAAGCAAAAGGTTTTAGAATTTTATTTAAAGGATTTTCAGTAACAAAAACGCCAATTAATTCTTTTTCCATAATTAATCGATCGTGTTCTGTCATTGGTTCGACACTAAGAAATTGATCTGGGGGAGCAACTATTTTATTATTCGATTCGGTTGGAGTATCAAATAGACCAAATTGACCGTTATTTTTTTTAGTGCTTATTTTTTCACAATCAATTCTAATTTTATCTAATGAAGCTAGAATGGCATTGCGTTCTCCAAACTGATCCATAGCGCCAACTTTTATTAAACTTTCTAAAACTCGTTTGTTGACTTTTTGACTATCAACCCGGATACAGAAGTCATTGAGATTAACAAAAGGACCATTTTCGTTTCTTTCATTAATAATATTTTCAATAGCAGCAGCTCCAACATTTTTGATGGCACTAAAACCGAAACGGATAGCCATTTTTTCTAATGAATCTGGATTTTTTTCTATTTCAAAACCACTATTTGATTTATTAATATCTGGTGGACCGACAATAATGCCATTTTTTCGACTTTCTTCAATTCCGGTAGTGACTTTATCAGCATCATTTGCTTCAGCGGTGAGTAAGGCACACATATATTCAACTGGAAAATTAGCTTTCATATAGGCAGTACGATAAGCCAACATACCATATGAAGCGGCATGAGCCTTATTAAAACCGTAACTAGTGAATGGTTCGATATAACCAAAAATTTCTTGGGCTTTTTGAGGGGTATAGCCATTATTAATACATCCCTGGATAAATTTTTCTTTTTGAGCCGCCATTTCTTCGGGGATTTTTTTACCGATAGCTTTTCGAAATTTATCGACTTCAGTCCAGTTATAACCAGCAAGTTCGATAGCAGTATATAAACAGTCGTCTTGATAAACTAAAAGTCCGTAGGAACTTTTAAGAAATTTTTCCATTTTTGGATCAAAAAAACTGATTTTTGAAGGGTCACTTTTACGAGCAATATATTCGGGAATAATAGCCATTGGACCAGGTCGATAAAGAGCTACCATGGCCATAAGATCTTCGACCCGATTAGGTTTGAGTTCTTTGAGCCATTTGGTCATACCATCACCAGATAACTGAAAAGTTCCCATGGTGTCACCACGAGAAAGCATTTCAAAAGTTTTTTTATCATCAAGAGGAATTTTACGAAGATTTACATCAATTCCTTTAGTTTTGCGAACATTAACTACGGCTTGTCCTAAGAATGAAAGATTGCGAATTCCTAAAATATCAAATTTGATTAATCCAACATCTTC
>CAZCYK010000104.1:0-1735 GCA_964502975.1 uncultured Gammaproteobacteria bacterium
TTTATAAATTTGGGCTTTCATTAGGTAAATCTTTCCAAATTATTGATGATCTTCTTGATTTAACTTCGGATTTTTCCGGTCAAAAAAAACAGCAAGGTAATGATATTTATGAAGGTAAACGAACCATTATCTTGATTCATTTATTAGAAAATATTGATTCTCAAAACAAAATTAAACTAATCGAAATTCTAAACAAACCTCGAACCGAAAAAACTGCCGCCGAAGTTGCTTGGGTTATTGATCAAATAAAAACTTACGGTAGCCTCGACTTCGCCCGCCAATTAGCCGACGATTATTCGCGCCAAGCCCGCCAAATTTTTGACAATGAGCTAACCTTTTTGTCAAACGAGCCTTTCCGTTCCCACCTTTCCGCCTGTATTGACTTCATCACCACCCGCGATCACTAATTTCAAAACTATCTTTTTAGTGTTACTATACTGTCACAATTTCCCCCTATTGTAAAATTAAAATTTAAATTTTAAAAAAAACAATGAGGCCTGAATCATTTAAATACATCAAACCAGAAAGTTTAACTAATCAAAAACCAACGGTTGTTTATATTGGCGAAGATTACGATTCTTATGATAATAAGGGTGTCTACCTTTCTGTTTTAGAAAATGATCTTGGTTGTCAAGTCGTCGAATCTTCCTATCATAATATTTTTAATAAAAATAAGGGAATGAAATTTTTATCTAAAAATGGAAGTATTACCACCTTTATTATTAAAGAGGGTGAGTATGACTCAAAGGATTCAAATTATCCTAATAAAATTATCAAAGATATTCGTAATATTTCCGCCGAAGCTCCAATTGTTCTTATTAAATACCATAAATATGATAAACCAAAATATCAAAAATTAATTAATAATGGAACTATTTCTGTAGCCTCATTTTATGGCGGTGGTGTATTTAATTTTGTTAAAAAAAGTTTAGAAAATTTTCACCCCAAACCAAATTATTTTGGTGTTGAAAGTTATAATGCTATTGAACCTACTGTCAGAAATATTTATAAATCTTGCCAGTCAGAAGAAAACGAAGTTTACTTGACTGACGATCAAATTACTTGCCAAACAATCAGGCTTCGCTTACTAAATAATGGTGAAATAATTAAAAATGTTTTTGATTCTAATCTTGGTCAATCTCCAAACCCACAAGAACTTAATATTTCCAGAGAAACTATTCAAAAAGAAAAAGAAATTATTCGACAAATACCGTCTCGTGAACGTCGTGAATTTGTTTCTAAAGTTTATCAATCGATTTATTTTGATAACAATGGAGACAGAATACCATACTATGTAGTTGGTCACGGAGAAAATACTAATGATTTTGCTATTGATCCAGAAACTTTAGAATTTTATATTACTACTAAATTTGGGGAACATGGTTTTGCTAAAAGTAGGCTAGTTCATCGTCTTGTTTCTATTGATGAATTTCGTGGAAATATTAATGATGACGACAAAGAAGAAGAAATAGAGTGTCGTCTTATATCTGGATTTATTTATCATAATATTCCCAATTTTTCTTCTCCTATTTTAGTTACTGGATATTATGATTTTAAAGATGATGAATATAGAAAGGTTGTTAATTTTCTAAATAAACAGAATTTTATTACTATTGATCAAAGCGGTAAGTTAATTGAATAATTTATTTACATATCTTTGCCTGCCCAGTAATGACAATTGTGGGTTTAAAAAATGTTAAACTAGCTTAGTGGATAATCAGGTCGACGAAATCAA
>CAZCYK010000105.1:0-1713 GCA_964502975.1 uncultured Gammaproteobacteria bacterium
GAAGGTCTCAAAAAAGCTCTCGATTTTATCGACGAAGTTATCAAAACTATCCGATCAACCAAGCCAGATGAAGACGCCAAAACTCGCCTCATGGAAAAATTTCAATTTACCGACCTTCAAGCTCAAGCTATTTTGGATATGCAACTTCGTAAACTTTCCGGACTTGAACGCCAAAAATTAGATGACGAATTTAACCAGGTACAAAGTACTATAAATTATTTAACTTCAATTTTGACCAAATCATCCGAGATGATCAATGTTCTTAAATCAGAAAACAAAGAGATATCTGAGAAATATGGAGATACTCGTCGAACAAAAATATATGTCCGCGGCTTAGAGGATTTTAGTGAAGAAGACTTAGTCCCCAACGAAGCCGTTTTGGTGGCACTTACCAAAACCGGTTATATCAAGCGGGTTCCAAAAGAAACCTATCATAGCCAAAAACGTGGTGGAATCGGAGTTGTTTGCATGACCACTAAATTAGAAGACGAAATTGAATGCATGCTCTCTGTCGACACCCACGATGAACTTTTATTTTTTACCAACAGGGGACGAGTCTTTAAAACCAAGGTTTGGGATATTCAAGAAGGGACCAGGCAAGCCAAAGGTCAAGCCGTAATCAATCTCATAAATATTTTACAAGGAGAAACCGTCCATACCGTTTTGCCTATCAATAAAGACAGTACTTCAAAATATATTCTTTTAGCTACCAAAAAAGGAGTTATTAAAAAAACTTCAATTGATAAATTCAAAAACATTCGCCAAACCGGACTAGCCGCTATCAAACTTGATGCAAACGATCAACTTACCTGGGCCAAGTTAACCGATGGCGAAAATCAAATATTTTTAGTTACCAAAAATGGTAAGTGTATTCGCTTCAACGAATCCGATGCTCGAGCTATGGGCCGACACACTCGAGGAGTCCGTGGCATTCTTCTAAAAGAAAATGATTATTTAGTTAGTATGGATGTGATTCCATCAACTATCGAAAAAGTAAAAGACAAAACAAATATAAAACCGTTCCGTCATTTATTGGGAGTTACCGAAAATGGAGTTGGCAAAAGAACCGATGTCTATCTGTATCCAATTCAAAAACGAGGTGGTATCGGTGTAAAAGTTGCCAATCTTACCCCAAAAACAGGTAATATCGCTGCTGCTCAAGTGGTCTCGGAAAACGACGATCAAGTTATCTTAGTTTCCAAAAAAGCGGTCACTATTAAACTCCCACTAAAAAACATCCCTACCCTAAAAAGAAACACCAAAGGAGTAATTCTAATGCGATTCAAGTCAACCGACGACAAACTAAGCGCCATGACAATTCTTGAGAAAAACACTGAAACTTCTGATCGCCCAGATTCAATCGCCACCACCAAAAAATAGACTCATGCGTGTTTATTTGAGACATTATAGGAAATACATAACTAATGAGTACAAATTAGCAGACATATAGATTTATTGCTAATGAGTCGATAAAATCTAGTTTATCCCTAACATAGGACAAAAACCATTAATTAACATTTTATATCCACCTCAACCATAAATCAATACAATATTATTGATAAATTTCCCTTACTATAGGTTGATGTTAAATTTTTTAAAATCAAATAGGGGAGTAGTCGCCTATTTATTTCCACTATGAAATTTTTCGTGAATTTCTCGCAATCTGGCATTGGTAACATGAGTATAAATCTGGGTTGTAGCAATATTTTTATG
>CAZCYK010000106.1:0-1646 GCA_964502975.1 uncultured Gammaproteobacteria bacterium
GGTCTACCTCTTTATAAATATCTCCAAAAAACTTTTAATTTGGTGCCAGTAAATACCTTGCCAAAACCAATGATAGTGATGATTGAAGGTGGCAAACATGCCGCCGATAGTACCGATTTACAGGAATATTTAGTCTCAGCCATGGGAAATAGAAGCGCTAGCGAAAACGTGAGAATGGAAATGGAAATTTATGAGGAACTCAAGAAAATATTAAAGAGAGAAGGCAAGTCGACTAATGTGGGCAACGAGGGAGCTTTTGCACCAAATGGGATTGAAAATAATGAAAAACCAATGGAATATTTGCTCGAAGCGATAAAAAATTCAGGTTATGTCCCAGGAATTGATGCGGGAATCTCCATCGATGCGGCGGCTACAGAAATCTACGATCCTCAAACTTCAATCTACAATTTAAAAATTGAAAATAAAAAATTAAATGGGAAGCAGCTGATTGAGTATTTTTTGCCTTGGCTACAAAAATATCCAATTGTGAGCTTTGAAGATATGCTAAGTGAAGATGACTGGGAAAACTGGATCGAGCTAACCAGTAAGGTAGGAAATATGCCAAATATTGCTGATGATTTGACAGTAACTAATTTGAAAAGATGGCAAAAAGCAATTGAAATGAAGGCAGCAAATGCTATTTTGATAAAACTTAATCAGGCGGGAAGTGTCACTGAAACCATTGATTGCTGTATCGAAGCCAAGGAAAATAGTATGTGGACTGTCCCCTCTCATCGGGGCGGGGGCGAATCAAACGATACTTTTATGGTGGACCTGGCCGTTGCTGTTGGGAGTGAATACATCAAAGTTGGCCCAACTAGAGGGGAAAGAGTCTGTAAATACAACAGACTGATGAGAATTGAAGAAGAACTTGGATAAATCTTCAATCTACAATCTTCAAACTTCAATCGATATTTTTTGTTAGATATGTTACATTGATTATGTGGCGAATAACATTTTAAGAGATAAAAGTTATATTTTAGCTTTAGAAATCATTAAAACTTATAGAAATTTATCCATAAATAAAAAAGAATATGTCTTGTCAAAACAACTACTCAGAAGTGGGACTTCAATTGGCGCAAATGTCGAGGAATCAATTGGAGGACAATCAGAAAAAGATTTCTATTCAAAATTATCTATTGCTTATAAAGAAGCAAGGGAAACAAACTACTGGATTAGGTTACTGAAAGATAGTGATTTGCTTGAAAAAAATGAGTCTGAACTATTGATTAATAGCTGTGATGAAATTATCAGAATAATAGGTAAGATTCAATCAACTTTGAGACAAAAAGGTATTTTTAATTAACTGAAGATTGAAGTTTGTAGATTGAAGATTAAATCAAATATTCGAAATACTGATCGTAGGGAATGGTCCAGGAGACGGTGTCCTCGATGGTGGCGTTTTCCATAATTTTTCGAAAAAGACGAATAGAATTACCATGGGCGGAGATAGCGATACCTAAATTTTGACCACTATATTTTGCCTTAAGATCGTCAATAAAAGATTTAACTCGAATCTCGACATCGGCAAAGGATTCACCATTTTCGGCTTTGTCAGTCCAGCCACGATGCCACTTGTCAAATTGCTCCTGACCATACTTGGCTATAGTCTCGGCATGGGTGTGACCACTGAGATCACCATAAGA
>CAZCYK010000107.1:0-1641 GCA_964502975.1 uncultured Gammaproteobacteria bacterium
CCCCTTGGGTCCACTTTATTGTTATCATATATTCAAATGTCCACAAATCATCAAGCGGATAATCAAGTCGAAATATTAGACATTGTCAACGAAAACGATGAGGTTATCGGTCAATTGCCCAAAGAAATTATTCATAATGGAAAAAGAATTCTTCATCGCGAAATTGGGATTTTAGTCTACAATGATCAAGGTGATGTGTTAATTCAGCAGCGGAGTTTAAAAAAGAAATTTTTTCCCGGATCTTGGACCACCACAGCTGTTGGCCATGTTCCCGCCGGAAAAACCCCAGAGGAAGCTGCCCACATGGAATTATTAGAAGAACTTGGCTTTGATACCAAATTGAAATTTGTCGAAAAGAGAAAATATGATTCTGGCGACCACCTTTCTTTTGGTTATCTTTTTATGGGTAAATTTCCCAATAATACTCAAATAGTTATCGACACAGATGAAGTTGAACAAGCAAAATTTGTCTCTCACGAAGAGGCTACCAAAATGGAAAAAACAAAAGAGATTGACTACCACACCAAAGAAACTCTCGATAAATATTTTCATGGCGATTTCATTTAATCTCTTTTTGGTACAATGGTTTTACTATGATGAAACCAAAAGTCACCAAAGCCGTTATCGCTGCCGCTGGCCGCGGCACCCGTTTTTTACCTACTGTCAAAGCCTACGCCAAAGAGCTTGTTCCCGTTCTAAATAAACCTAATATTCAATTTTTAATCGAAGAAGCTATTGCCGCTGGAATCACTGATCTTTGTATTGTTCATCGTCACGGCGAAAAAACTATTCGAAGCTATTTCAAAGCTAATGAAGATTGGAATGCCTATTTAAAATCAGTCAATAAATCAGAAGCCCTCGATTCACTAAAAAAAATAAATCAAAGTTTAAAAACTCTTAAACTAGTTCCTCAATCGCCTAGACTACCTTACGGCAATGCCTCCCCGCTCCTTTCAGCCAAATCCTTCATTGGCTCCGACCCCTTCGTTTATATGTTCGGCGACGACTTAATCGTTGAAAAAGAAACTGGCCGTTATCTTAAAAAAATGATTGCCACCTTTGAAAAATATTCTCCAGCCATCGTTGCCTCAGTCAAAGATGTGGGGCCAGAGGAGATTGTCCGTTACGGTTCTGCCAAATATATTCCCGATCCAAAATACCCAAATCGCATTTCTGGAATGTATGAAAAACTCCCAGCTGATAAGGCTCCTTCCTTTTTTGGACAAGGCGGCCGTTTTATCGTTGATTTCAAAAAACTATGGCCAGTTTTAGCTACTCAAGGCCTCAGTCGTGACAACGAACTATGGTTTGCTGACGCTGTCAATACCCTGGCCACTCAAGATATTGTTCTGACCGAAGCTACTGATAAGCAGTCTGACTGGATGACCACCGGCGATCCTCTTCGCTGGCTCAAAGCCAATCTCGCCGTCGCCATGCTAAATGAAGAATTCGCCCCAGAAATAAAAGAGTTTGTCAAACATCTCTAAGCTAATTAATAGTATTTTTACCCTAATTTATTTAAGTGTTGTAAAAATGGACAATTTAGCTACAATTTGATACACTTAAGACGATTAAATATTAATTGTTTAATTTAAAAAAATGAATAAGACTGAAAAATCGATTATCAATTTTTTACTCCCT
>CAZCYK010000108.1:0-1626 GCA_964502975.1 uncultured Gammaproteobacteria bacterium
TGTTGGTTTCGGCGGTGATAGGTGTACCAGTACTATCAGTGAGACGGCCTTGAAATGAGAGATATCGATCGGCATAGACAGGGTTTGATGCAGTCGTGTAAGCTAGCCTTGTCTTGGCTCGAGTGATGGCTTGGCGGTAAAGAGTGTAGCCGATACCAGTAGAGATGATTAGCAAAGAAGCAATTAATAAATAATTTCTAAGTTTCCAATTTCTAATGTCTAATTGATTTGAGGACAAAATCCCTCTCCCCGCAGAAACGGGGTTTCTCCCTTTGAAGAAAGGGAGATTTCGTAATTTATTAATTATTTTCCCTCCTTTCGTCAAAGGAGGGGTAGGGGTAGATTTGAATTCAGTTGGATTTTCAATTATCCCTTTCTTTACTAGAAATTTTTGGAAGTTGGTTAGAGATGAAAGTTTGCGTTTGAGTGAGGCATCAGAGAGGCCGCTGCCTCTTAAATAAGCGACGTATTGGTCGAGATTAGACTGGTGGAAGTAATTTTCAATTTTCAATTTTCAAATAACAATGAATGTGTAAATAATTTAATTTTAAAATTGAAGAATTTATTAATTGGAATTTCATTGGTTAATTGGATTTTGTAAATTGGAATTTTGAGATTTTTGTGAATTACAAAAATCGATGTATTGTCTAAGGTCGTTTAGATAATTTCTAATGGTCGATGGAGAAAAGTGTTTTTTGGTTAAAAATGATTGGTAGTCGGACAAAACATCATCTGTAGAGGGTTTCTTGACTTTTTGAGCTTGTTTGAGTGGATCGATTTTGATAAAGTTTTGATCGAGGGAGTATTGGAAGAATTTGGAAAGAGAAGAGAGGTATCTGGAATAATTGGAGTCGGTTTTTATTGAATCTAAATATACTGAGATTGACTCTGGAAAGAAAGGGTTTAAATTTTCAATTTTCAATTTACAATTTTCAATGAATTGAAAGTAACGATTGACATCGGAAAGGTAGTTACGAACAGTGGAGCTAGAATAGGATTTGGAATTTAACCAAGAACTAAAACCCTTAATTATTTCGACTAGATCATTCTGACTGGAAAGGTTTAACGGGGAGGTCATTGAGGAATTATTTCCAGAGCCAGACGAATGTGGCAGTAATAATTAAAAACGGAACTAGTTTTTCAGCAATGTCAGAGAAACTAGTCTTTTTGGTTTCTGATAAAAAATCAGGTTTAAAATTATATATTTTATACATGTTTATCAAGTGATAATTATTAATTAATATAACTATCTACTATTAGAAAAAGGCTGTCAAGCTAAAAGATGATATGGATAATGATTTAGTTTGATAGTACAATTTTCAATTTTCAATTTTCAATTTTCAATTTCACAGTTGATTACACGATGAGTACAGGTACTATCGATATATATAAAATTAGTTAATAGTGAGTAGCTTTTAGCTTTTAGCAATAAACATTAATGCGGAGATGTGCGGTTTAGATATTAAGATATTAAATGATATAAAAAAATGAGTAAAATTTACTTAAAATATCTACAATAAATTAATTATTTTTTAGTTGATAAAGGATCTAAGTTTGTTTAGGTATTAGGCAATTTATTGTAAAAATTTATATTTTTTATAGTTATATTTTGTATTTTATAGTTAT
>CAZCYK010000109.1:0-1572 GCA_964502975.1 uncultured Gammaproteobacteria bacterium
TAATTTAATAGGAAATCACCCGCAATCCCTTACGGCACTTACACTCGACCGTTAGGTGGCATAAAACCCAAAATCCAGAACAATGGCAAAGAGCAGAAACAATAGAAGAAAGAAGAAAAATAAAACTCATAGAAATTCAAAAAGCATGATTCCTAAACAGCAACAAAAAACACCAATTAATGTACAACCGACTGATTCTCTTCTAGATAAAATGGTTGATGGTAGAGAGTTTGAGAGTTTATTGCAATTTAAGGCCGTTAACATTGACTTAGCAGGTGAAATCCGAAAAGCAATTTCGGAAATTCAAAGTATTAGAAAGAGACCATTGATTTGTTATTTAGCAAATGTCGTTAACTCCAATGTAAAGGCTTCAATTTCTATTGACAATAATGATGACTTGCCATTCTCTGAGATGATTGACTCAATTCCTAAAGAGATTAAAGAAATTGATGTAATGATAGTCACACCTGGAGGTTCAGGTCAACAAGTTGCAAAATTTGTTGATAAACTTAGGCCTCGTTTTGACAATGTTTCTTTTATAATACCCAATATGGCGATGAGCGCGGGTACTATTTTTGTCATGTCTGGTGATGAAATTATTATGGATTCAAGGTCATATATTGGGCCAATTGACCCACAAATACCAAATAAGGATGGATTTTATATGCCTGCACAAGCTATTTTAACTTTAATTGAAGAAATTCAAAAAAGAGGGGATGCATTATTAAAAAAGGGACAAAATCCATTATGGACAGATTTACAAATATTAAAACAAATTGATGGTAAAGAGATTGGCAATGCAATGAATGCTAGTCAGTATTCTGTAGAATTAGTTGAAAATTTTCTTTACAAATTTAAGTTTAAAAATTGGACTAATCATTCAGACGGAAGACCAGTAACTGATGCTGACAAAAAACAAAGAGCTCATGAAATAGCAATGCTTTTTTGTGACCACGGACTTTGGAAAACTCATAGCAGAGGAATTAACAGAGAGATAGCTTGGGATAAATGTAAATTAAAAATTACACATAGTGAATCTATTGCTGGCCTTGACAGAGCAATAAGAAGATTTTGGGCTTTAACTTATTGGATTTTTGAAAACTCAGGTGTATTTAAGACTTTTATATCTGACAATTATTGTATTTTTAGACACGATTTATCATTGATAAATTCAAAATAAGATATGGAAAAAAAAGATTTACTTCAATCAATCGGATTTTCAAACGAGTTCATCGATAAGTTAAATGAATTTGAAAATAATGATTCATTTAATTTTAAACCATTCACTTTTTCTAATGAGAGCTTTGATTATACTGTAAAGGATACTTCTGAATTGTATTTTGAAAAACAGGAGAATAAAGACACGAATAAGTTGATAGTTAAATAATTACGCCACCTAACATGCAATATAGCAAATGTCGGGGATAGTGGTTATTTGGGCATTGCAGCCCGCCTCAACTTTTTATGCCGGTGGTTAGTAACGTACTCCGCAATCCGCCACTTGCCATATTGCCACACGTTAGCGCCAATATTAAATAAATAAAACAATGGGACTTTTAGGAAAACCACTTG
>CAZCYK010000110.1:0-1542 GCA_964502975.1 uncultured Gammaproteobacteria bacterium
AGGTGCGGATGGATCACCTCCTTTGAGGTTTTGTTCTCGATCGAAAGATCGGAACCATCTCAATCCCGATTTATCGGGACTTTCTGGTACTAACAGTTGGGCTCTAAATGAATGCATTTTTGAAATACAAATTCCCCTGAGTTTATCGAAGGGGGATTTTTTGATATCATACGACATAATCTCTATGACACAAAAAATTGACACTTCTAATCTTCCTCAACACATTGCCATTATTATGGACGGAAATCGCCGTTGGGCTACAAAAAAAGGACTTTCATCAGGAGAAGGTCATAAAGCTGGAGCTCAAAATTTAGAAAAAATTGTTGATCATTGTCGAGACATTGGTATTAAATATATCACTGTTTATGCCTTGTCTACTGAAAATTGGAAAAATAGAAGTGCCCAAGAAGTTAAGGGTATATTTAATTTATTGATTCAAATTGTCAAAGAAAAAAGAGTCGAGTACCAACGCTCTGGAATTAAATTTTTTGTTTTGGGTAATTTTCAAGCTTTTCCATTAAAGGTCAGAAGAGCTATTAAAAAAATTATGGATATGGTTTTAGACAAAGAACGTCTCAAATTTAATGTTGCCCTAAATTATGGTGGCCGTGATGAAATAGTTAACGCCATCAAAAATATTATTAAAGACGGAGTCAAGCCTGGGCAAGTTAATGAAAAACTAATCTCTAAATATTTATATACTACCGGCCAACCAGACCCAGATTTGGTAATTCGTCCCGGGGGGGAATTTCGCCTTTCCAATTTTTTACTATGGCAACTATCCTATGCCGAACTTTATTTTACTGACATCTTATGGCCTGATTTTGGACCAAAACAACTTGACAAAGCCATAACCTGGTACCAACAAAGAAATCGTAGAATGGGTAAATAAACTCTAAAGTATTTTTATTCCCAATATCGTTTCCACCAATTGAACCACAAAGTAAGAGACAAATATTATCAAAAACCCAATTAATGCATTGGTAATTTTCCCATATCCGGCTTTCATTTTATCTGGATTTCCCGCCGCCGTCATCAACCCCAATCCTCCTGTCACCAACATCACCAACAAAATTAATCCAGCAATTACATATAAATAAGGTAAAAGATTAGTCAATATACTTCCTATAGTTGGATCTTCTATCCCATCAAAAGAATATTTAAAACCAGTACCTTCATAACTAGGGATAATTGCGTCCTCAGCATAAACATTTTTTATTATCATAACTAATTATAGTTGGTTTTTAGACATCTATCCTTTTTACCCTTTGTTAAAATTAATACCGGGTATTTGTAAAATATCGACTGCAATTAATTTGTAAAGGAATAATGCAAAGATAGCAACCAATAGTCCAGTGATTGCTGAGGTAACTATTTTCTGGGCTTCTTGGACTTTCTTTTCATCTCCACTGGAAGTTGATATCATCACAAATCCATAAACCATCATTAAAAAAGCAATTCCACCGGCGATTCCAAATATATTTGGTAATAACTTATCCACTAATCCATTTACTGTAAAAGGAATACACCCTATGGCCGTAT
>CAZCYK010000111.1:0-1519 GCA_964502975.1 uncultured Gammaproteobacteria bacterium
CACCTCGATTTTGGTCATGAACTTCTTTTGGACCATCAAGAGAGACTAAAATTTGGCAATTTTCTGGTTTTACTATTTCATCAAGTCGGTCAATGGTTCCATTGGTAATTATTGTTACAAATATATTTTTTTGGATCAATTCGTTAACTAGTTTAGGGAAATCAGGCAAGGTGAAGACTTCACCACCACAAAAAATGACAGATTTTAGTTTTATGTCATTTGAAAATTCTTTGACACAATTTTTTTCAAGTCGGCCAATGTGCGTCGCACGTTGGATACTTGAAAAAAATGCATCTGCAGGATTTTCTTTTAAATAATTATTATATCGAGTTATAAAATCTAAAATTTGGTCATTAGATAAAATATTAGTGGTTTTTTGGGTGTAGCAGTATTTACACGCCAAATTACAACTCTCGAGAGGTGAGATATAAATATTTTCTAAAGAAGAAGTAATGTCTAATTTACAATTTTCAATTTTCAATGAATTATTTAATGATTTAATTTTCAATAATTACCAATTTATAAACTGTTTGGAATTAAAAATTGGAATTTGAAAATTTAAGTTGAATTTATTTCAACTTGATACTTTCTTTGTGTTCGGTCGCTTTTTTGCACCATTTACAATATTTGACAAATTTTAGCTTGTCGGGAGTATTGGTTTTGTTCTTTTCGGTTAAGTAATTTTGAGCGCCACAAACAGAACAGAGTAGTGCAATCAAAATACGAGGTGTTTTTTTAGATTTAGCCATGAGTGGTATTTTAAACTAAAAATTGCCGATTAGCAATTGATTAGTCGGCGTGTTTGTATTTTTTGATTTGTCGTTCGACAGCTTCACGAAGATCAACAATAACTGCGATTAAGTCATCGTGTTTACTTTCGGCATGAATTGGGTTTTTTTTGCCCGGAAGAGACATATCAAATTTTGCCGTAAAATCCTTATACTTTTTATCTTTTTGGATATGAAGCGAGGCAGTTTTAAGTTCGTTGTTAAACTGAGGTAGAAGTTGATCCAGTTTGGTGACGAATTTGTCGTGGATCATTTTGCGAACCTTGAGAGAAATAATTAAGTTAACACCGTTGATTCTAATATTCATTAAAACCTCCTATTAACTTGTAATAAAGGAATTACACTTGAGATGATTAATTTTAACATTATTCAGTAATCATTTGAATGATGTCACAGGGGCCTTGATACTTTTTGGCAAGATTAAAAATGTCATCAATTTGAGGTTCGATAGTTTGAAAAATTTGGTTATCGTAGGTTCGGAGAGTGACGGTTAAATCGTGTTTTTGAAAAACACTTCTTATTTGACATTCAGACATAAGTTGGTCGGCTTGTTGCCAGCTAATATTTTGGGTTTCTAAGGGGGTTAGAGTGGGTTTGGATAAAGATTGAGAATATGTTTTGTTTTGTTGAATAAGTTTAAAGATTGCAAAAAACGAGGCAAGTAGAATTATGCTAAAAATCGAAATATAAATATATTGTCGGGCAGAAGACATAATAAATGATAACAAAAA
>CAZCYK010000112.1:0-1517 GCA_964502975.1 uncultured Gammaproteobacteria bacterium
ACCAAAAAAAGAGGAATGGGTTTTGGTGATGTAAAATTAGCAATTTTTATGGGATTATTTTTGGGGTATCCCAAAATAATAGTGGCTTTTTATGTTGCTTTTGTAGTAGGGGCTATTATTAGTTTAGTTTTAATAATTTCTAAAAAAGCAACAAGAAAGACCCAAATACCATTTGGACCGTTCTTAATTTTGGGAACATTTATAGCCTGGTGGTGGGGAGGTAATGTCTGGGATTTAGTATTTAGTATTAAGTATTAAGTATTTGGTATAAAATAAAATTATAATTTTAGATTTATGATTAAAGATTTAAGAACAAAGAGTGGATTTACACTAGTGGAGTTGTTGGTGGTAATGTCAATATTGGCGATTATGGTTGGGATCGTGGCTGGGATATTAAATCCGATTGCTCTGGTAAATAAAGCTAAGGATTCGAGGAGAAAAAATGATTTGAATAAAATTAAAATTGCTTTTGAGGCATATAACACTGACAAAGGAAGATATCCACTGGATGAAGAAGTTAAAATTTGGAATGTGGAGGAAAATTGTGGTAAAGAAATTAGTCAAATGAAATCTTATCTAAGGGTTTTACCTTGCGACCCTAACAAAAAACCATATGAAATCATAATTATTGATCCTAACAATCCAAAAGCGTTTAAGGTTATTACAAATCTGGAAAACAAAAAAGATGTCAATATTCCTGTTGATTGGTACATTGACACCGAGCATTACAATTATCGTGATCGAAAAGACGAAATAAACTATGGAGTCTCAAGTTCAAATATATTATGGTATGACTATAGCGGGATTTCTTCTAATTGTGGCCAAGATTGTATGTCGTCAACCTTTGGGACTGGTGTTTGTAATCAGGTAATAAACGGTACTTGTGTTTCTGGAGGATCAACTCTTTGTTTTATTGGTACTTGTACTGGTAATAATATGGGAACAGTCTTTCCAAATATAGGTCCATCCCCGCAGTGTTATGTCAATAGTTGTTGTAATGGTTTTGCTTGTGATTAATTATGAAAAACAAAATAACTATTGGAGAAATAATAACAATATTGATATCTGTGCTGATATTGACAGGGATTACTTACAAACAATTTGAATTGGCTAAGGCTAAATCTCGGGATGACAGAAGAAAGGGCAATCTAAATGAGTTGGGTCAAACCATTAGGCTCTACTATGCTGATTATGGTGTTTTACCAGAAGAAAAACTAATTAATAGTTTGTGGGGTAAGGAGTGGAAAGACGGAGATTATGTTTATTTAAAATCTGTCCCAGAGGATAATAGTTTTGGTAAGGGTTATTGTTATATGATTGAGAATGAAGGAAAAAATTTTTCGCTTTTGGCTGATTTAGAAAACAAATCAGATATAGAGTGTCAAAAAGATAAATGGAGTTGTGATGGTCAAAATTATTGTTATAAACACTTTTTGTCTGCGGAAATAGTGAAATAGTATATTAGATAAGTAGATAAGTAGATAAGTAGATAAGTAGATAAGTAGATAAGTAGATAA